>CAZLKI010000081.1:0-10932 GCA_964560035.1 uncultured Synechococcus sp. | reverse complement strand
TGATTTCTGGTTTTCTAGTGCTACTCATTAATCAACAAATTATTTAGAGATAGAAAAAATATGTAGAGGCGCAAGGAAGAGAATATTTAGAATTACATTCCAATAGTCAACTAAATCTCTTTTGAGTTCGATACCCCGCCGCAAGCAGCGGGGTTATTCATTTCTGATTTTGAGAGTGTAAAGAGAATTTTATTAGCGATCGCTTCCACCCAATTCTCATCTTGCTTTGTATAACTGCGCGGAGCATTTGCACCTAAAATCATCAAACCTTTATCTTCTAACGGTTGAATAATCAAGCCTTGGGTATTTTCAGGCAGATAATCAAACTCAATCTTACCCGGATAAAGCGATAATTTGACTAGATAAACAGGCTTTTGGGTTTTCAGAACCCTTTGGGCGATCGCTCCTAACTTGATTTCTCGTTCTTTAGGATAGATACCTCGCTTTAAAAGCACCTTTCCCCCGTACCAAATTACAATCACTTTGGTCGCACTATTCGTTAAAAGTGTATACGAAGCCCAAGCTAGTTCGGTTTTAAGCAATTCACCTAAAGCTGGCTCCATTTCAAATCCTTCTTCTCCATCTAAAACCACAGATTCGGGAATTTTAGCTTGCACCTCTTGCCATAGGATAGTTACTAAAATTAAGATCGCACTTTCAATTACTGCCAAAGCATCAGAACGAGATTGAGAAGCCGTCAAACTAGGAGTCAAAAACCGATTGAGCATCAATCCCAATCCTCCTAATATCCCTACTGCCATCGGTAAAAATCTCAACATTTTGGTTTAATAATTAATCTCACAATATACTTCTACTTAATTATGAGTCCGCGATCGCTTAATTTTTAGATGTTTGACGATTATTTATATAGTTTTATACTACACGTTGGATTAATAGTTAGTATTTTTACCCATCTAAATAAATGTTTAATCTAAATATTTAATTCCACTTTAATTCCTTCTCTAAAGCAGTATTGGTAGTTTTTACATTAGCAAAAGATAGCTTTTAGGATGGTGAATATATAACTTTTCACTTTACTATTTACAAACTTGGATTCCTATACACATACTACAAATATATTATAGATAACCCAAAAATTCAACACTTAGTCATGAACTTGCATTTCTCCATACATCGGCATCAGATAAAATCTTCTCATTCGCAAACCTTCCTGCAGGAAATTTGGATGTCTGTGGCTGGCATCATTTATGGGATTTTTAGAATTTTTAGAGTTTTTAAATGTGATTTTAGTGGCAATATCCATAGAAATGGGGCTAAATCCTTATCAGCCATATTTGCAGAAAATATAATTTTCATTATTAATTTAGTTGTAAATGCCAGTGAGTTACTCCAACCCAAACTATCTACATTGCTCGATCGCATCACACATTATCCAAGCGAGAGGTACAGAAATATATCAAAATGCCTGTTTGAAGAGCAGGAGGTCGTTAGTTCGATTCTAACTCAGGAGGCTTGGTGCCTTGTAGCTCAGTAATAGTAGCGATCGCCTGTTAAGCGAAAAGTCGTAGGTTCAATCCCGACTAAGGCAGTTTCATTTTTTACATTGCCGAGTTGACGAATTAGTAAAGTCCTCACTCTCTGAAAGTGAAGTATGTAGGTTTGAGACCTACCTTGGCATTCGATCGGAAGTACGCAAATAGGCAAAGCGATCGCACTTTGAATACGAAGTTTGGAGGTTAGATTCCTTCCTTCCGATTTTGCTCCTATAGCCCAATTGGAAGAGGCTCGGAACTTAAAATTCAGAAGTTGTGAGTTCAAATCTCACTAGAAGTATGGGTATTAGCTCCTGTAGCCCAACGGTAGAGGCAAGGGTCTTAGAGACCAGATATTATAGGTACCCTTCGGGAAGCCGCTTTGCGTCTACGATTCTTATCAGGAGTATTATCCGAGTGTGTCGCAGTGGGAGCGCGGCTGCTTTGGGAGCAGAAGGTCGTGGGTTAAAATCCAGTACAACTCTCAAACTATTTGGGGGATGTCGTCCAATGGATAGGACTTCAGTTTTCGGAATTGATTATGGAATTGATTATGTGGGTTCAAATCCTGCCATCCCCGTAAAAAATAAACTGTAAATTTAAATATGAAAGTTAAATATGTAAGGTGCGATCGCAGAGATGTATTACTTAGAAGGTCATCAATACCAATCCTAAAACTTTTACGACCCTAACATACCAACTATTTCTACCAATCCATAGCATAAAAATCCACTTGCAAGGGGCACAGTCAAGTTATCCGTACCTCCGGGTGAGATTGCTTCGAGAGTAGTTGCCACGATCGCGACAGGTAGAGGAATTAACCAAGTAGATAAAGACATGCCATTAGCGATCGCCAAGACAAAAGCAGTCACTACATAACCAATAATAAGCATAGCCAAAGATCCTTCCCAAGATTTCTTATTATTCATAAACTCATAGCGATGTTTTCCCCAACGCTGCCCTACTAAAGCTGCCAAACCATCTCCCCAAGCCATCACCAGTACGCCAACCACAGCATATTCGGGTAGATTAATGCTCCAAAACCAAGCAACTAAGCAGGTAATACTTATAGCATAATAAAAAACTCCTAAAGTCTTACGTCCTACACTATTAAGCATCGGTAAAATCGGCTGATAGTAAGATATATAAGCAATAATGCTAAAACTAATACAAGCAATTAGGCACACCCACAGAGGTATTCTCAAACCCCAAGCTAAAAATAAAATATTTCCCGTACCAATATGTACGACTTTACGGACTAATTCTGATTCCCCTCGCCACCGCCGTAAAATCTCCGCTAATAATAAAACTCCGCCCAACCAGCCAGCGATCGCTCCTATTTGCAACCACAGAGGAATGGGAGACGGAAAAAGATAGAGCATAATAAACTATTTAGCTATACATAAAATCAGAACTTGCTATATTAATTAAAGTACGAACAAATATCTAATGCAAATATTTAGTTAAATCTACCTCAAACTCTGTATTAGTAGTTCAATTTTTAACTTATGTTTATCTCCAAAAATATCGAAGTGATGAGAGATCGAAATGACAAATAATCAAATCCTCTACGAAACTCTACTTTGCGCCTATAGCAATCAGCTAGAAGCTATTAATTTACTAAAACAATACCGACCATATTTTGAATTAATTCCCAGCTTGCGCCGTCCTACGGATAGCTTAATCACGATGCCATTGCCTGTGGTTAAAATCTCCAATCAAAAAGATAACGATCGAAACTTTCAGTTAATGTGTGATGTCGCTCTGCTAATGTGCGACCCTGAATGGAAAATTAAAACTGGCAAAGAAATTTTTATTTTTATCCATCGTCCCGAAGAAGAATTTTCAGCACTTTTAAATCGTTGGCGACAAGTAGAAGTAATGCTAGGTAATGAATATAGTTGGCTATTACCTTGGAAGCATCATCAAATTATGAATGAGAGAGGTGAATATCTATATCCTTTATTTGTAACTTGCAGTTATACTCCAGAACGAATTAAGCGTGGGCTGACAGGTGCATCCTTACCAACCGTTGCAATAGATGCAGCAGAAGATGAGACACTTGAATTTGAATCGATTTATCCGACGAATACTGTTCAAGAATAAACTAACAAATAATTACTGGGGAGATTTATGTAAGTGGAGATTTATATAATTGATGCTTTTACGAAATATCCGTTTCAAGGAAATCCTGCGGCTACGGTTTTAGTAGAAGAATTCAAGAGCGATCGCCTGATGCAAAAAATCGCTGGAGAGATGAATCTTTCTGAAACTGCCTTTGCTAAAAAAATTAGCCCCAATTATTATCACCTCCGTTGGTTTACGCCGACTCAAGAGGTAAATCTTTGCGGTCACGCTACCCTAGCTATGGCTCACTATCTCAAAGTAATTAATGCCGTGGATATTAGCTCTATTCTCAAATTTAAGACTCGAAGTGGCGATCTATCTATTAGGTTTGCGGAAGATTTAATTGTGATGGATTTTCCTGCTGCTTATTATATTGATTGTTCGGAGCGATCGCTTACCATTCTCAAATCAATTTTTGCCAACACTACCCCTCAAGCTAACTATCAAGTTTTAGGAATTGCGGAGGAGAACATTATCGTCTTACTGGAAAATGAAGCTAAAGTTTTAGAATTTGTACCCGATTTTGCTCGAATTAGGGAGTTAGAGAATAGATTAATCATTACGGCGATCGCCAATCCCGAAAGTCCCTACGATTTTGTCTCTCGGTTTTTTGCTCCCAATGTTGGCATAAATGAAGATCCCGTTACAGGTTCTGCCCATTGCGCGCTTACTCCTTATTGGTCTAAGCAGTTGCAAAAAACCGAACTAAAAGCAAAGCAGCTATCTAAACGGACGGGAGAATTGGCACTAAAATATGTGGCGGGCGATCGCCTTGAAAGTCGGATTGAAATTAAAGGATATGCCGTAACTGTGATGAAAGGAAGACTAGAGAATATCGATCGGTTTAATTAGAGCTTAAGTTTGCCCGAATCTAGAGAAAAATCAATAAAATAGAAAAGATAAGTTAATCAACCAAAACATCAAATAAAATATTAAATAAAGATTCTATGCAACTAAAACGATTAGGTCACATTGCTATTTGCGTCCGAGATATCCCCAAGGCAGTAGAGTTTTATCAAAGTTTGGGTATGGAGTTGGCATGGCAAGATACCGACTGGGCTTATCTTAAAGCGGGGGCAGATGGTTTGGCTTTACTGAGTCCAGAATATAAACAGGCGGCAAATCACTTTGGGTTCGTATTTAGCGATCGCTCCGAATTAGACTTGCATCACGCACATTTGGATAAACTAGGAGTTGCCGCAGGTAAAATTCACGATCATCGAGACGGTACTGCTTCTTTTTATAGTAAAGATCTGGATGGTAATACCTTTGAGTATCTATACGAACCTCAATCTAAATAGTTGGCAACTGGCGATCCAAAAAATAAATACTATCTTTAACTATTTTTAATAGAGTCTGTAGAAATTATGACAATCATCTTAGCTAAATCGACATCTCAGCTTATGACGCTGGAAGAGTTTTTTAATTATGACGATGGTACTGATGCTATGTATGAACTAGAAGATGGAATGTTAATAGATATGACTGCGGAAAGTGAAATCAATCGCCGAATTGCCTCTTTCCTATTTATTTATTTTTCTCAGCAAGGTATTCCAGCCGATCGGCTATCGATGAAAACAGAAATTGTGACTACAGGCTCGCGGCTGCGGGTTCCAGATTTGGTCGTGCTTTCTGAGGAGTTATCAAATGTAATCAAAGGAGCTAAACGATCTACAATCATGCCAGATATGCCACCGCCGTTATTGGTGGTTGAAGTTGTCAGCCCAAATCAGGGTAGTCGAGATTACCGTTATAAGCGATCGGAATATGCGGCACGGGGGATTTTCGAGTACTGGATTATCGATCCGATTCAAAAAAAAGTGACGATCTTGGCATGGATAGATGGATTTTATGAGGAAAAAGTATATACAGAGGCTAGTTCTATCGCTTCGATGGTGTTTGCAAACCTAAATTTATCTACTACTCAAATCTTGCAAGGATATTAATTAAGAAATCTTCTCAGAGGCTAGTGGTTGAGCTTGAATTGGTTCTATAGAGGCATAACCATCCATTAATAGCATTTGCACATCACAAATAATCAGGTCTGGTAATTGAGATCGAGCCATTTCTACCCCTTCGTTCTCTACTGCTAAGGTATTAAATCCTTGATAGGTTAGAACTTCAATAATTTCATCACGGAAGCTTAAGACATCCTAAATTACTAAAATTTTAGGCATCGGGACATTTTTGAATAATAGAAGTAAATTCAAACATTTGAATAATAGCTAAATACGGTACCAAGAAAGTTCTTGTAGTCATATAAATTTTTTACTTAAATTTTTCTAGATATGTAACGATCGCTCTTAGCCCCAAACGATAACTTTCCAGTCCAAACCCACTAATTTGACCGATCGCCACAGGCGCAATCATCGAGTGATGACGAAACTCTTCTCTTTTATACACATTACTCAAATGCACTTCTACTGTAGGAATATTTACGGCGGCGATCGCATCTCTTAATGCCACACTGGTATGAGTAAATGCCCCTGGATTAATCACAATGCCATCTTTACTCTGCCAAGCTTTATGGATGACATCAATTAAAACCCCTTCGTGATTAGATTGGAAAATTTCAATATCCACTCCTAAAACCCGAGCATCTTGAATTAGAATCTGATTGATATCTTCTAAGCTTAAATGTCCGTAGATTTCTGGCTCCCGCATTCCCAACATATTCAAGTTGGCACCATGTATTACTAATATTTTCATTATATTTTCAGTTTTACCTAAGACGGCGATCGCATAACCTAAATTTGCTTAACAATGCTTAAATATAAGTAGTTTAGTTTATTTTTCATGCAGCCAACCGATCCAAATAAATTTACCGAAAAAGCTTGGGAAGCGATCGTCAAGTCCCAAGAAGTCGCTCGGCGTTCTCAACATCAGCAATTAGAGGTCGAGCATTTACTGACTACGATGCTGGAGCAGAATGGTTTGGCGGGGACTATTCTCAATACTGCCGAAATCGCGATCGCCAAGATCCAAAAACAAACCGAAGACTTTTTAGCAATTCAGCCCAGAGTTAAAAGTCCCGACCAATTATATTTAGGTAGAAGCTTAGAAACGTGGCTAGATCGGGCTGATGATGCTCGGCAAAATATGGGGGATGAGTTTATTTCGATCGAGCATTTATTAGTCGGTTTAGTCGATGACGATCGCCTTGGTAAAAAATTATTTAGAAACTTAGGATGCGATCGCAAAAAATTAGAGGCAGCAATTAAAAAAGTACGGGGCAATCAAACCGTATCCGATCAAAACCCCGAAGCCAAATATGCCTCTTTACAAAAATACGGACGCGACCTCACCGAAAGTGCGAAGGAAGGAAAACTCGATCCCGTAATCGGCAGAGATGATGAGATTAGAAGAGTAATTCAGGTTCTCTCAAGGCGAACTAAAAATAATCCCGTATTAATCGGCGAACCGGGGGTCGGAAAGACGGCGATCGCTGAAGGTCTGGCACAGAGAATTATTCGTGGCGATGTGCCCGAATCTCTTAAAGGGAGAACCCTAATCAGTTTAGATATGGGAGCATTGATTGCAGGAGCGAAGTATCGAGGCGAATTTGAAGATCGGCTCAAGGCTGTACTTAAAGAAGTAATGACCTCCGATGGGCATATAGTTCTATTTATCGATGAATTACATACTGTTGTCGGCGCAGGAGCATCTCAAGGATCGATGGATGCAGGTAATTTACTCAAACCAATGCTGGCGCGAGGTGAATTGCGATGTATCGGTGCTACAACTTTAGATGAATATCGCAAATATATCGAAAAAGATGCTGCCTTAGAACGCCGTTTTCAGCAAGTTTATGTCGATCAGCCCAGTGTTGAAGATACCATATCGATCCTGCGCGGATTAAAGGAACGCTATGAGGTTCATCATGGGGTCAAGATTTCAGATTCGGCTCTCGTTGCAGCTTCGGTTTTATCCAATCGTTATATCAGCGACCGCTTTTTGCCCGATAAGGCGATCGACCTAGTAGATGAAGCTGCTGCCAAATTAAAAATGGAAATCACTTCCAAACCCGTAGAACTAGATGAGATCGACCGCCGACTTTTACAGTTAGAAATGGAACGACTTTCACTCCAAAATGAAGGACAGTATACTTCGGTAGAGCGAGTAGAACAGCAAGATGGCAAAATCCTTTATAAAACTAAAAGTGCCCAAGCCGCAGCTGAACGTCTAGAGCGTATTAATAACGAACTCACCGAACTTAAAGCGAAGCAATCTATTCTCAATCTACAATGGACATCAGAAAAAGAAACGATCGAACAGGTACAAATCCTTAAAGAGCAAATCGATCAAACTAAATTACAGATCGAGCAGGCGGAACGCGATTTTAATCTGAATAATGCCGCCAAACTGAAGTACGGAAAGCTAACTGAGTTGGAAAAAAAGCTAGATGCTGCCGAACTAGAGATTGGTAAAGTTCGTAGTGATGGATCTACTTTATTTAGAGAACAAGTTACAGAAGATGATATTGCGGAAATTGTCGCACGGTGGACGGGGATTCCAGTCAAGAGTTTGTTAGAATCAGAACGACAAAAATTACTCAAACTCGAATCGCATCTCCATGAGCGTGTAGTCGGACAGGAAGAAGCTGTAACTTCGGTTGCTTCAGCAATTCGCCGTGCCAGAGCAGGAATGCAAGATCCCAATCGTCCTATCGGTTCCTTTTTATTCTTAGGTCCTACGGGCGTAGGCAAAACCGAACTTGCTCGGACTTTAGCGCAATTTATGTTTGATACCGATAGTGCCATGATTCGCATCGATATGTCGGAATATATGGAAAAGCATTCGGTTTCTCGTTTATTAGGCGCACCACCGGGCTATGTAGGCTATGAAGAAGGAGGACAACTTTCCGAAGCAGTACGAAGACATCCCTATTCTGTAATCTTGTTTGATGAAATTGAGAAAGCTCATCCCGATGTCTTTAATATCCTCTTGCAAGTCCTAGATGATGGACGGATTACTGACAGCCAAGGTCGCTTAATTGATTGCAAAAACACCGTGATCATTATGACCAGTAATATCGGTAGCGAATACATTTTGGATATCGCTGATAATGATTCTAAGTACGAAGAAGTGCGCCGCCGCGTAACCGATGCCTTAAGAAATAGTTTTCGCCCTGAGTTTCTCAATCGGATTGATGAAACCGTAATTTTCCAAGCTCTTAGTAAGTCGGAAATTAAAGCGATCGCCCTCCTCCAAATTAAACGAATCGAGCAGCGTCTTGCCGACCAAAAACTCAGTCTGATTCTTTCACCCGAAGCTAGAGACTATATTGCTGCCGTAGGTTACGATCCTATCTATGGAGCCAGACCGCTCAAACGGGCGATTCAAAGGGAAATCGAAAATCCGATCGCCACGAAGATTTTGGAAGGGGCTTTTGTTTCGGGAAATACGATTGCGATCGCGATGGAAGATAATAAGCTCACATTTACAGCGCAATAGAATAGCCTAGTAAAAGAGATATCTAATTACTACTTTGAACTCAAACCTTGAAATAGTGGATAGGCATCGATCGCAAACTTTTGAGGATTCCAGATCGGAGCTAGAGTTGCAGGCTGTTTAGATTGCTTTATTTTTTGTGGCAATTAAGCGCGTGAATCCCCATCCAATCCTAACTTTACACCCCAGTTGAGCGATCGCACTATATCTACATTGCAAAATCCCTTATGTAAAATTATGCTATTAGGAACTTGTTTAAGAATATCGATATGAGCTTGGACTGATTCGGGATTGACGTTATGCCCAGTTGCTACGGAAAGATATGTCACTGTAATAGGATTAAAATCCTACATCCCCATAACTAAAGTCAGTGGCTTTAGCTCGTTTTTCGGTAAGTTTTAAGCTAGCGGGTTAATCGTCTTCTAACCGCAAAAAATGCTTTAGCTGAGAGAGAGCGAATCTATCTCCAATCTTTTTTTTACATGAAAAAGTTACTTTTAATAGCGATCGCCTACAGCTACTAACCGAAACCACTAGGAATATAAAACTGTAAAATTTTGTAAAGCTATAATATGACTAAAAACAAAAAATGTTGCTATGACTGGGTTATAGCCGATAAGCGGTACAGGACTATACGATCGCAGTCCCAAAAAAATCAGCCTAACTATTTCAGTTCTAGGCTTAAAGTCTTATGGTTAAGGCATTTTGTTGGTTAAGGTAAGGTTTCTTGCTCAGTAAACAATGGGTCTTAATATTCCTAACTTTCGCCTTCTAGGGTTCTAATCAACTCTTGGGTGACTTCATACCATCGTGATGCGTTGCCTTGTTGCTGAAAAAGTCTTGCTGCTTCTCGAAAATCTGTTAAAGCGCTCTGTTTGTCTCCTAACTCAGACTTCGCATCACCTCGAAGTTTGTATGCGAAAGCATCTTTAGGCGTGATCCGAATGATTTCGGTGTAGTCGGAGATCGCACCGTATTTATCTCCCAACTCAGACTTCGCATCACCTCGTGAGTAGTATGCACTAATATCTTTAGGCTTGAGGCGAATGATTTTGGTATAGTCGGAGATCGCACCGTATTTATCTCCTAATTTAGACTTTGCCCTACCTCGACTGGAGTATGCAGCATAATAATCTTCAGGATTGATCCGAATGATTTCGGTGTAGTCGGCAATCGCACCTTTGTAATCTCTTAACTTAGACTTCGCCCTACCTCGAGCGGAGTATGCATAAGCATAGTTAGGATTGATACGGATAGCTTCGGTGTAGTCGGCGATCGCTCCTTGGTAATCTTTATTGTCAAACTTCGCAAAACCTCGATTGTAGTATGCCTCAGCATAGTTAGGATTGATACGGATAGCTTCGGTGTAGTCGGCGATCGCTCCCTGATAATCGCCTGATTGTCGCTTCGCACTACCGCGATCATAGTAAGCAATCACATCAGATGAAGTATTGATACTTTTACACGAGGATATAGCCCCAAACATTACCCCAGCCGCTAAAAGCCTTAAGATGTAACGATTAACCTGTAGCATTGCGTATATAGCCTCACAACTTGTGTTAACCATTCAAATTTAATATAAAATTCTTGTTTTTTGTTAGATTTTGTGGGTTAGGCAATTACGCTTTAGAAATGTCCTTAATACTCCTTACTTTAACCACCTAGTTGTCTAATCAAACCTAGAATACCCTCATAGGAGATTTAGTGTAACGAGATGTGGGACTGGGCTCCACCAAGGGTTTCACCCCATTATAACTTAGGTAAATTAATTTATAAAAATCACCTAAGTTGGCAATATTAAGTTAGCGATCGCTAAAGTTGATCGAGGAACGCAAAAATTAAAGCTATGGCGATCTCAATC
>CAZLKI010000080.1:9402-10949 GCA_964560035.1 uncultured Synechococcus sp. | reverse complement strand
GAATATAAAGTCGTCCTGAAGGACGAGGTTTTAAACCCAATTTTCCGATAAAAAAACTATCTTAAAACTATCTTCATCAATTTAGATGCTGATTTTAGAGATTTTTAATCGCCAAAGAAATTTCAGCTACTAGGTCATCTAGGGCGATCGCGGTTTGAGTTCCTGTTTGCAAATTTTTAAGATTACAGGTTTTACTTTTAAGTTCTGCTTCACCGATAATTACACAAAGCGGAATGCCCAATCGATCTGCCTGTTGAAATTGTTTGGCAATGGGACGCGACTCAAAGCCTGTGAGCACATTAATTCCAGCTTGGCGCAGAGTTTGGGATACTTGGAGATAGATATCTATTAACTCAGATTGCAAATTTAATACCATTACTTGTGCGGGACTGGGAGATAGAGGTTTGAGGATTTTGGCATCCATCAATTGTCGTAACAAGCGCGTTAAGCCGATGGATATTCCCACACCGGGCATCTTTTCACCCACAAACATTCCAACTAATTCTTCGTATCTGCCGCCAGAGCAAATGCTGCCTAAGCTTTCATAACCAATTAAAGTAGTCTCATAAACGGTACCAGTGTAGTATTCCAAGCCACGGGCGATCGCCAGATCGATGCAAAATTTATCCTCAGAAACTCCCAAAGCGATAACTCCTGCGATCACTTCTTTTAACTCGGTAATTCCTGTTATAAATTCGGAAGGATCGGATAGTTCTAGAGATTTTTGGGTTAATTGCGCTAAAACTGCCTCGGTACTGCCCGTAATTTTTGTAAAACTGATAATTTCTTGGGACTGAACTTCAGAAATACCGTGCTTTTGCAGTTCTAGTTTGACTTTGGCTTCACCAATCTTATCGAGCATATCGACAACCTTGATGCAGGTGCGGATTCGATCGGGGGCAATGGCGATCGCCTTAAAAAAACCCGTTAAAACCTTCCGATTATTAATCCGAATTAAATACTTAGCCGCACCAAAATCATCACTGATATTACTAAAAATGGCATCAAAAATCTGAGCGATAATAGCAGGAATTTGAGCATCATAGAGCAAACTTAATTTCCCCCGTCCCACTACATCAATATCACATTGCCGAAACTGGCGGTATCGACCTTTTTTAGCCCGTTCGCCTCGAAATACCATATCCATTTGATAGCGGGCAAACGGAAAGGATAAATCATTGAGATGACGCGCAATATAAGCCGCAAGGGGAACGGTTTGGTCGAATTTTAAGCCACGGCGATCGCTATCTTGTCCATCTTTAGGCTCATCTTCTTCATTCACAATGGGATTGATACTATAAATAATATTGTCACCCTGATTGCCTTTAGCTTGTAATACCTCTAATCTCTCTACAGCAGGAGTTTCAATCGGAGTAAAGCCATATTGTTCAAATACGCGGCGCATTATATCTAGTAAGTGTTGCTCTAGGCGTTTTTCCGCAGGCAGAAATTCGATGTCAAAGCCACTAGGAGGCTTAAAGTTGATTTTGGGTTCAAGTTGGGAATTTGGGAGAGATTCGATTTTGCTCATTCTCATAGTTTATTAG
>CAZLKI010000080.1:0-9302 GCA_964560035.1 uncultured Synechococcus sp. | reverse complement strand
CGCAGTTGCTAGTTCTGAAAGCCCCGCTTCAATCAAAGCCCGATCGCGAATCCGACAAGAATCGCACACACCACAGGGTTCGGCATCGCCTTGATAACACGACCAAGTAAGAGCGATCGGCACCTTAAGATTGATGGCGCGATTGATAATTTCTAGCTTAGAGTCTTTAACTAATGGAGCTAAGAGTTTCGGAACTTTACCCTCTAGGGCAGCTTTGGAGGAGAGCGCCGCTAAAGTTTGGAATGCTTCTAAATATTCTGGTCGGCAGTCGGGATAGCCCGAATAATCTACAGCATTAATACCCAAATAAATTGCTTCTGCGGATTTTGCCTCTGCCAAGGACATGGCGATCGCAATGAATACAGTATTTCGCCCTGGCACGTAAGTAGCAGGGATCGTATCGGCTGGAGTGCCATCGGTAGGAATATCGATTGAGTCATCGGTCAAGGCAGAACCGCCCCATTGATAGAGCCGCACATCTAAAATGTAGTGTTCCTCAATTCCTAAGTGTTTGGCAATATTTCGAGCCGCGCGTAATTCCCGTTCATGGCGTTGTCCGTAGCGAAAAGATAAGGCTAAGACTTCATATCCATCGGCGATCGCCTGGGCGGCTGCGGTTGCAGAATCAAGACCACCCGAAAGTAATACAACTGCTTTCACTATCTTACTCCCAAATATTTATGGGTTTGCAAACTCATGCGCCATTGAGGATGAGCCAAAATGTAATCGAGAGTTAATGCTTGAGCTTGAGGATTTCCCCATTCTGGTTGTAAATATCTGAGCGTATCAGAGCTGACGCGGGTAGATTGCAACTCTGCCCATTGCAGATCGTTAGGGTTGGAAACCACAATTTTTAATTCTTGCACTTGACCGTAAACGCTGGCATGAGGCGGCTTAAACTGTTTGGGGGAAAGTGTAACCCAGTCAAAATTTCCGCTTTTAGGATGTGCGCCCGAAGTTTCTAAATGGATCGGAATTTGCTTTTTAGTAATAAGTCCGATCGTTGCAGTCAATGGATCGAGATTGTGCATTAGTGGTTCACCTCCTGTGATTACCGCGATCGCTGGCTTAATCCTACCCACAGTTTGAGCAATATCATCAATGCTTTGCAGGGGATGTAAGTTTGCATTCCATGATTCTTTGGTATCACAAAAACTACAATGTACGTCACAGCCACCTAAACGAATAAAAACAGCATTAACTCCCGCCCAAGCACCCTCGCCTTGAACAGAATGAAATATTTCGACCACTGGGTATGAAATTGGATCGATCGTTTCTCGGTCACTTTTACGATCGAAGGTAATGTCAAAGGTCATTTTTTACTTAGATAACGCTCTACAGCTAAGGCAATCTGGGCATCATTTGACTCAATTAGCCCTTGCATCAATATTTTAGATGTTGATAGGGAATCTAAATATTTAGTAGAAAGTAAATTGAGATTTAGATCGAGTATAGATTTATCCAAATCAAGGACAATCCGATCCATTAGCTGATTAGCAAGGTTCATTAGGTTTATTTACTGGTTTAATAATCTGGCTTTAGAAAATTTTAAGGATTAGATGATTTGGTCTCAAAAAACAATTTATATAGCAAATAGGCGATCGCCAACATAAATAATAGTGAAACTCCGGCAGCTACGATATTGACTAAAATCTTGACGACCGTAAAAGTAATAATCCCAACCACAGAGATCGCCACAATTTTGGTAATGCCAGTCAAACTATTAAGCCAATTTACAAGTCCAGAGACGCTATTTTTCGCAGTAGTTACTGTATGCTCTGATGTCCGATTGAAACTGGATTTCAAGGGATCGGCACTTTTTAAAGGAGTTTCTAGGGGAGTCTCAAATTTGTTATTAATTTCTCGTTCCATTTGGCGGAAGCGTTCTTCTAAATCATCGGTATTACTCATAGGATTAAAGGAGGATTAAAGGTTTTAGTTAATCAAGATTAAGCGATCGGGGCAAATATAATTTAGCCTAGTACTTAATTATTGCCGATCGAGCGATGAATCAATAGCACATATGTAAATAAACTATAAATAAACTTAATTTATTTTGCTTCCATCCAATTATTGCCAATGTGAATATCTACAACTAAAGGAACAGATAGAGCTAGAGCCGATTCCATCACCGATTTAATTTGGGGTTGTAACTCTGATAATTCTTCAGGCAAAACTTCTAAAACTAATTCATCGTGAACTTGCAATAAAAGTCGAGATTTGTAGTTTTTTAATAACTGATGCAAGTTAATCATTGCTATTTTAATAATGTCAGCGCTCGTACCTTGAATTGGGGCATTAACTGCCGATCGCAATAAAGCTGCTTTTTGATAACCAGAGGTATATTTAAGTTCGTGAAAATACCTTCTGCGTCCCGATACTGTAGTCACAAATCCTTGATTTTCTGCTTCTATTTCTACAGTTTTCATATAAGAAAAAATTTGAGCATACTGTTTGTTAAAAGCTTCAATAAATTTCTTAGCTGCGTTAGGAGCAATCCCAGTTTCACGACTAAACTTTTGCGCTCCCATTCCGTAAACAACGCCATAGTTAATAATTTTAGCTAATCGTCTCTCTTCACTTGATACTTCTTCTTTTCCGAGTAATAATTGAGCCGTGCGCGTATGAACGTCTATGCCTTGGTTATATGCCTTAACTAATTCTGGTTCTTGGCTTAAATGCGCTAGTATTCTTAACTCAATTTGAGAGTAATCGGCTGCGAGTAATAACCATCCCGATTCGGGTAAAAATCCCGCTCTAATGCGGCGACTAAAAGCAGTTTTGATCGGAATATTTTGCAGATTAGGATTAGAGCTACTTAGCCTACCCGTGGAAGTTACAGTTTGATTAAAATCGGTATGAACTCTTTGCGTGTGAGGATGAATTAGTGCGGGTAAAGCATCAACATAGGTGGATTTAAGTTTAGCTAAAGTCCGATTTTCGAGAATAGTATCGATTAACGGATCGTCACCTTGAAGCTTATTTAAAACTGCCACATCTGTAGAGTAACCGAGATTACTTTTGCGAGATTTTTTGGTAAAGGTTTCTCCTAGTTTTTCTGTTAAAATCTCGCTTAATTGTTTGGGTGAATTAAGGTTAAATTCTCTCCCAACTTGTTTATATGCAGTTTGAGCGATCGCATTCAAATCTATTTCTAACTCCTGAGAAAATTTTGATAAATACTCGCGATCGATTCTTATCCCTAACCATTCCATCTCTGCCAAAACTACTTCTAAGGGTAATTCTACTTGATAATATAAATCTGAAAGCTGGGGAATTTCGGCTAGTTGCTGTTGCAAAAGTGGCATAATTTGCATGGTACTATAGGCATCCATTCCGCAATAATCCGCAACTTCAGGGATGGAAACTTCGGCTATAGAATTATGCTGCTTACCAACTAATTCTTTATAGCTTACAGCTGTAATTTTAAGCAGTCGTTTGGATAATTCGCTCAAGCTATGACTGGCATCAGGATCGATTACATAACTGGCGATCATCGTATCAAATACTACTCCCGTAATATTAATCCCGACAGATTTAAATATCAGGCGATCGAACTTGGTATTTTGAAAAACCTTAGGGCGATCGCAATTTTCTAAGATGGGTTTAAGTTCATTAATTACTAATTCTAATTCTAGATTTTGCCCAACTGTGTGGGCGATCGGAATATAGGCAACATCACCAATTTTTTCTCCCCAACAACAACCAATCCCGACTAATTTAGCATCGTGAGGGTTAAGGGCTGTGGTTTCCGTATCCCATGCCACGGGCGTAGTTAAAGCTACTAATTTATATTTAAGTTCTTGTAATTTTTCGGGAGTATCAATAATTTGGACTTTAAGTTTTATCGTACTAATTGTTTTTTGATTATCTAATGGACTATCCACAAAATCAAACCACATATCATGGTCAATACTAAATTCTTCTTTTGACTCTTTACTTAACTCTTTACTTAAACTTTGAAGCGATACAGGTTCGACAATTCCGCCTAGTTGAACTTGAATTTTATCAATTTTATTAATAAATGCTTTAAGCTCTAAAGTTTCAAGTAATGGGATTAATGTAGTAGTTTCAAATCCTTTTAATTCGTAATCATCTAAGTTTGGATTTAGTTCGATATCTAGAATGATTTTTGCCATAAACTGCGAGTGTTTGGCATCGGCAATTCCCTGTTCTAGCTTTTGTTTAACTGCACCTTTCATATTAGGAATAGATGCAAGGATATTTTCTAGGCTTTCATATTCTTCTAATAGCTTAACTGCGGTTTTTTCCCCAATTCCTTTTACTCCCGCAATATTATCCGAACTATCTCCACATAGGGCTTTATAGTCGATGACTTGATGCGGTAATATTCCTAATTTAGCTTTAACATCTTGGGCATGAAACTCGAAAATTTTATCCTTTTGTCCTAAATGTAAAACTGAGATTTTTCTGTCATCATCTATTAGTTGAAATAAATCTTGATCGCCACTTAAAATTTTGACACCGTAACCAGAATTAGCAGCAAACTGACTTAAAGTTCCTAAAATATCATCGGCTTCATAACCTTCTTTAAAGATAGCTTTGATATTCATGGCACTAAGAATGTGCTGTAAATTGATTAAATCGGGAATAAAGTTTTCGGGAGTTTCTTTGCGTCCTGCTTTGTAATTAACATCAGCATTATGGCGAAAAGTTGGAGTGGCTAAATCAAAAGCGATCGCCACGGCAGTAGGTTTTTCTTTTTGTAAAATTTCCAATAAAGCCTTTAAAAAACCAAAGCAAATACTGGTAGGAATGCCTGTAGAAGTACAAAGCCCACCGTCTTGTTTATAAGCAAAAGCATAATACGAACGAAATGCTAAAGAATGTCCATCAACTAATAGTAAAGTTGGAATTAATGAGGATGCCATAGTAGTTTAGAGATGGTTTATGCAGGTTTGTAAAGTTAAAACCTATTAATTTAGAAATTACTTAGTCAGTATTTAGTCTATTTTGAGTGATTATATTTGGATTGCATTTAGACCTAAAACTAGGTTTGTAAATCCAGATATAGTGAAATCCGATACTGAAACAATACTTAAATATAGGCGAGATTGATAGACTGCGCTTGCAAATCAATTAAAAATCCTAATCAAGAAAAATTAGGATATGACTTTTTGATTAGGTATTGTGATTAGGTATTAGGACATTTTTTAATTTTATTCTGGTAGTAGGAAAAGAGTAAAATGAAACAGCAAAAAATTTCAGACACAATTCACCAAAATGGGCGATTTATTCAAAGCAGGTGGACCAGTAATGTTGCCGCTAATGGCATTATCCGTGATGGCTTTAACCGTAATTGCTGAGCGATCGTGGTTTTGGGTAAATTTACTTTTAAATGAAAAGCAAACCGTCAGTCAGATTTTAATTGCTGCCCATCAGGACTTTACCAGTGCCGCCCAAATTGCCAAACTAGCGGAGCATACTCCCATCGGACGATTTTTATTGGCTCCTTTAGCCTTAATAAAACCCGAACGAAATCCCGACCCTGAGTTGTTTCGTTTGGCACTAGAAAGTAATGCTGATAGCGAACTGGCAAATATGTTGCGGGGAGACAAGATTTTAGAAGCTGTAATTTCTTTAGCTCCGCTTTTAGGACTCTTGGGGACAGTAACTGGTTTAATTTTGTCTTTTAATAACATAAAAGTTGCTGACATTGCTAATAATGCCCGCTCTAGTAGTATTACCCAAGGTATAGGCGAGGCTTTGATTTCAACGGCTACGGGTTTAGTTGTGGCAATTTCGGCTTTAGCCTTTCATCGATTATTTTTAGCCCTTCATGCCGAACAAATTAAGTTATTTTACAAAGCAGGTAACGATTTAGAGTTGCTCTATCGCCAACGATGGCAAGATCCGAATCCCACTCAAGAAGATCGAGAAGATCGAGATTTATAGTTTTTCAGATAGTTTTTAGTTAGTTTATAGAGTCGCGGGCAATTAGTTCAGTTTATACAAAAATTTTAGATCGCTTGCAGTTAGACTTGGATCGTGGAAAAAATTGCAAGCTATTTCAATACTATTTCGATCCTGTTTAATTAATTGGCGATCAGATTTGGAGAAATTTTGATGAGTTCCTCAGTCCTAGAGCTTTCATTGGCTCAGATTATCGATCAAGAAAACGCTTTAAGAGTTATTGACTCTCGATTTCGCTACCGCCTTAAGGTTATGGAAGAGCTTTTAGAATCAGTTTTATTAGATGAATGCGGACAGGAATTAGTCGATCTTTTACGGCAATTGCGATCGATGTGTTCTCCCGATGGGCAAGCTCCAGAATATCCCGCCCAAGCAGTCTTGACGGTTGTAGAAAGCCTTGATTTACCCAAAGCAATTACGGCGGCGCGTGCCTTTGCATTGTATTTTCAACTTATTAATATTATCGAGCAAAACTACGAACAAGAAGAAACCAGTCAGCACCGTATCGATCGCATTATGGGCGAAGCCAGTTTTCCCTTAGGCACATTTCGTTGGCTTTTTCCCGAACTAAAACGGCAGAATGTCCCCGATCGCCATATTCAAACCTTAATCGATCGATTAGATATTCAGCTTGTATTTACTGCCCACCCTACCGAAATCGTCCGTCATACCGTTTTAGATAAACAGCGTAGCATTGCCAAAATTCTTAAACAGCTTGATAGTTTTGTTTCAGACGATCGCAATCTCAACTGGGAAGCACAAGCTTTGCAAGAGCAGTTAGCCGAAGAAATTAGAGTATGGTGGCGCACCGATGAACTCAATCAATCTCAGCCTACGGTTTTGGATGAAGCTGATTATACTTTGCATTATTTTGAAGAGGTATTATTTGATGCCATTCCGATTTTGTACGATCGCCTCGAACGCGCCTTAAAAATTTCCTATCCTTATATGGAATTGCCCGCCTCTAATTTTTGTAAATTTGGCTCGTGGGTAGGCAGCGATCGCGATGGTAATCCTTTTGTTACGCCTGAAATTACTTGGCAAACTGCCTGCTATCAGCGTGGATTGGTTTTAGATAAATACATAAATTCCGTAAATAAACTCATTGGTAGTATGTCTTTATCCCAACAGCTAACTGACGTAACACAGACTTTACTCGAATCTTTGGGGCAAGATCAGTCATATATGCCCGATGTCTATCAAGATTGTGCGGTCAGATTTCGCTATGAGCCTTACAGGTTTAAGCTTTCCTATATTCGCAAACGGCTAGAAAATACCCGCGATCGCAATCTTAAAGTTAAAACCACAGGCTGGGAGGCTTCTGAGTATGTATTGAGTATTCCAGACAGCGATCGCTCGATCTATGCCAATACCGATCAATTTTTAGAAGAACTATATCTTTTGCAATTCAGCTTGATCGAAACCAAATTAAATTGTAAAGCTCTACAAACTTTGATCCGTCAAGTGGAGGTATATGGATTTCATTTGGCACACCTTGATATTCGTCAAGAAAGTACCCGACACGAGCAGGCGATCGCCGAAGTTGCCAATCATCTCCAAATTTTAGGCGAGCCTTATTCCGATTTAGAAGAGCATCATAAAGTTGCTTGGCTATCCCACGAACTCCAAACTCGCCGACCCTTACTGCCTAGAGATTTAATTGCCTTCTCGGATAAAACTGTCGAAGCGATCGCGACCTTACGCATGGTGGCAAAACTGCAAAAAGAATTTTCGACCAGCATCTGCCATACCTACATTATCAGCATGAACCACAGCGTCAGCGATATTTTAGAGGTAATGTTACTAGCAAAAGGGGCGGGGCTTTATGATGTGGCATTAGGTAAGGGTTCTCTGGCGATCGTGCCTTTATTTGAAACTGTAGAAGATCTTAAAAAAGCTCCGCAGGTATTAGAAGAATTATTCCAAATTGAGATCTACCGTAAATACCTTGCCTGTCAAAACCATCTGCAAGAAGTGATGTTAGGCTACTCTGACAGTAATAAAGATTCAGGCTTTTTAAGTAGCAACTGGGAAATTTATAAAGCCCAGCAAGCATTACAACTCACGGCTCAAAAATTTGGGGTAGAGTTACGCATCTTCCACGGACGCGGTGGATCGGTGGGAAGAGGCGGAGGACCTACCTATGAGGCAATCTTGGCACAACCGGGGCATCAGTTAAATGGGCGGATTAAAATTACCGAACAAGGCGAAGTTCTTGCCTCTAAATATTCGTTGCCCGAACTGGCTTTGTATAATCTGGAAAGTATTACTACGGGTGTAATTCAAGCGGGACTACTACCTAATACTTTTGGCACTTTGACCGCTTGGTTAGAGTTAATGGAAGACTTGGCACAGCGATCGCGTAGTGTATATCGCGAATTAATTTACGAACAACCCCAATTAGCCACATTTTTTCATCAAGTTACGCCCGTTGAAGAAATTAGTCAACTTCGGATTAGTTCGCGTCCCGCTCGCCGTGCTGGGAAAAAAGATTTAGCCAGTCTCAGAGCAATTCCGTGGGTGTTTGGCTGGACGCAAAGCCGATTTTTATTGCCATCTTGGTACGGAGTAGGCACGGCTTTAGAAGAATTTTTAGGAGACACGGAAATGCACTTGACGCTGCTCCAGTCTTTGTATTCTAAATGGTCATTTTTCAAAACCGTGATCTCTAAAGTAGAAATGACCTTGGCTAAAGCTGACCTGCAAATTGCCCATCATTACGTGCGCGAGCTTACCGAGTTAGGCTATGAGGAGGACTTCGAGCAGATGTTTACCCAAATTAACCAAGAATATATACGTACCTGTCAAGTAATTTTGAAGATTACGGGTCACGAGCGGTTATTAGATGGCGATCGCGATTTGCAAAGGTCGGTACAGCTTCGTAATGGTTCGATCGTGCCTTTAGGATTCATTCAAGCTTCGTTAATTAAACGTCTGCGCCAACATAAACCCGATATGCGATCGCGTTACTCGAAAGGAGAACTATTACGGGGAGCACTTTTGACTGTTAATGGCATTGCCGCAGGTATGAGAAATACAGGTTAGAGAGGGAGAATATTTTCTATGAAAACTTGGTTGATAGTGATAATAATGATTAAAAAATGAAAAAAATTTCTAATACCGATAATATAACTGAAAATCTTAAAGTTATAATTCCACGACAAGAAGCAATTGATATGTACTCAATACGCTCTAAGTTACCATCAGCAAAAAATGGACAGATAAGTGGTTTTGAGAAATTACTAGAAGGATTAGATAGCATTAGTGATGATTTTGCAACTATTCTCAAGCAAGATAAATCATTAATATTTACTATAGGACTTACGCACTCAAATTCACAGAAACTTATCGGGATGGAGTTTGAGGGC
>CAZLKI010000079.1:0-11288 GCA_964560035.1 uncultured Synechococcus sp. | reverse complement strand
GAATATAAAGTCGTCCTGAAGGACGAGGTTTTAAACCCAATTTTCCGATAAAAAATTCGATCAGGTCTGTCAACGGCTACGGAAGCTGGTTAAGGATGGCGATCGGGTACGGTTTTATCCTCTGTCTAGACATACTCTGGGGTAGATGATCATTTGGGGGAGCCGCTTTTGACTACTTTTCCTAGCTCTACCGTGGTATAGTCCTGATTTTTAGTTTTTAGACTCAAATCCTCTCTAGATATGTTTTCCATACGTTTTCTTGCTGATATTTCCCATGATTTGTATGCTAATTTTTCGATCCCTCGAAAACATAACCTGGACTCCTTACCCTGTATGTATAGTATCTGTATATATGGTAAAATGGGCGGGCTCTTATCCTACTTGTTAGGGAAAGCGATCAATTGGAAACCCTCCAAGGAGAAATGATATGGACATACGGACTTTCGCCAAGCTGTTCGGCGTGGCTTTTCTACTGATCGGCATCTCGGGCTTTATCCCTGGAATGACGCTGCCGCACGTGCACCCTGGCATGGAAGATGTGGCGGTAAAACAAGGGCTGGGCGCGTTGGTGGGACTTTTCCCCGTCAACGTATTGCACAATCTATTCCACGTAGCGTTCGGCATCTGGGGGCTCGCCGCCTCGCGCAGTTCTGGTGCTTCGAGCATCTATGCCAAAGGCGTGGCGCTGATCTATGCGGTGCTGTCCATCTTCGGGCTCATCCCAGCAGCCAAGTTGTGGACGACTTTTGGCTTGATCCCGCTCTACGGCAATGACGTGTGGCTGCACATCGTGCTTGCGTCTATAGCTGCCTATTTCGGCTTCGCGAGACATCGCACTGGGTCGGACATCTAAGAACCTATTTAAGAATTCAAAGGGGTAAGATTTCTGAGCAATATGCGGATCAAAGCCAGATACACAGATGATTCAGACATTTTTGGGTAATATTCGTAGTCTTTACTTAACCTCATACATTTACCTAACCATGCGAACGTCCTCTCTACCACCCATCGTTTGGATTCAACGATAAATCCCTTCTGATTATCTGGACTTTTACTAACTTCCCAGATCCAATTAAAGTTTTCTTTGACCCAATCTCTGCTCCAGAATATCCTTTATCTACTAATATCTTTTTGAATCTTACCAATGGATATTTTAAGCTGGCTAATAGTAACCTTGCACCAGACCTTTCGCCAATGTCAGCAGTATGTACAACTACTCCTATTACCAATCCCAAGGTGTCTACGATGATGTAGCGTTTTCTCCCCTTGATTTTTTTGCCCCCATCAAAACCTCGACTTCCTGCACTCTTTGTTATCTTTACTGTTTGACTATCAAGACTGGCTAAATTTGGTGTTGCTTCTCTACCGTTCGCTCTCCTTAATCGTGCACTTAATTTCTGATTAATTTCTTCGATTATCCCGATCTTATAGCTAAGGATATACAAACCTGCTTTGCTATTGCTGCCGATCGCATTCATCATTTACTAGCTACATCCAATAGGGTTGAGTTTAATTAATACTTAATAAAGTATCCAATGCCACAACATAAACTAAGTGGGGCTAAAATAATTAGACTAGATCATATATTAAACATTTAACTGCTGTGACCCTCGTGAAAAATCATTTATCCATCCCCGGTCAATCTTGGCTTGTAGAAGAGCGCGATGCTTGTGGTGTCGGCTTTGTTGCAGATGTCGAGGGGCGTGCCAGCCATGATTTAATCGTTAAGGCTTTAAGGGCTGTGGATTGCATGGAGCATCGGGGCGGTTGCAGTGCGGATAAAGAATCGGGTGACGGGGCGGGGATTATGACCTCGGTGCCTTGGGATTTATTAAAAAAAGACCTAAGAGAAGATCTAAAAAAAGATTTAATGGGCGATCTTAATAGCGATCGCAATGCTGTCGGCATGATCTTTTTACCCCAAGAGCCAGAATATCAAGCTTTAGCCCGTCAAGTTGTAGAGAAAGTAGCAAGAGAAGAGGGTTTAGAGATTTTAGGTTGGCGGATAGTGCCTGTCAGATCGCAAGTTTTAGGCACTCAGGCAAAAGCAAATCAACCCCAAATCGAACAGGTAATTTTTGCTGATGGTAAGGATGGTAGGGCTTTCTTGGAGCGATCGCTGTATATAACTCGGAGAAAAATTAAACTCGAAATCGAACGGCTTTATCCCCAGTGGCAGCAGGATTTTTATATTGTTTCACTATCTAACTCTACGATTGTTTATAAGGGTTTGGTGCGATCGGAAATACTAGCTGAATTTTACGAGGATCTGCAAAATCCTGATTATGTTACGCCTTTTGCTCTTTATCACCGCCGCTTTAGTACCAATACTATGCCTAAGTGGCAACTAGCACAGCCCATGCGCTTTTTAGGACACAATGGCGAGATTAATACACTTCTAGGTAATATCAATTGGTTTAAGGCACGGGAACAAGATTTAAGTCATTCCAACTGGAATAGCCGTATTGCCGAGGTTCTACCAGTTATTAAAGATGGAGAGAGTGATTCGGCTTCTTTGGATCATGTTTTAGAACTTTTAGTCGAAAGCGGTCGCAGTCCATTAGAAAGCCTAATGATCTTGGTGCCAGAGGCTTATGACAGCCAGCCCGATCTAAAAGGACATGATGAAATTGTCGATTTCTATGAATATTACAGTGGCTTACAAGAAGCTTGGGATGGTCCTGCATTATTGGCATTTAGTGACGGTAAAACTGTAGGTGCAGCTTTAGATCGCAATGGGTTACGTCCCGCCCGCTATTTAATTACAAAAACTGGACTATTAGTTGTCGGTTCGGAAGCTGGTTCGGTAGATGTGCCTGAGTCGGAAATTTTAGAGAGAGGTAGACTTGGACCAGGACAAGCGATCGCCGTGGACTTAGTTAATCATGAAATTCTGAAAAATTGGGATATCAAACAACGGATCGCCTCCGCTCATCCTTACGGGGAGTGGCTGGATAAATATCGCCAAACTCTATCACCTCAACCATTTTTAGAAGAGCCACAATTAGCAGAAAAGGAAATTCTGACTTTCCAAACTGCCTTTGGCTATACCTCCGAAGATGTGGATATGGTAATTGAAGCGATGGCTCAAGATGGCAAAGAGCCAACTTTTTGCATGGGTGATGATACGCCTTTAGCCGTGCTTTCTAATAATCCTCACCTGCTTTACGATTATTTTAAGCAACGCTTTGCTCAGGTGACAAATCCGCCGATCGATCCCCTAAGAGAAGGTATGGTGATGTCTTTGGTCATGAATTTGGGCGATCGCGGTAATCTCTTAGAAGCAAAACCCGAACACGCGCACCAACTTAAAATCAAGAGTCCCATTTTGAATGAAGCGGAATTATTGGAAATTCAAGGGATGGGATTCCCCAGTCAAAAATTAAATATTACTTTCCCTTTAAGTGCGGGAGCAGAAGGATTTAGTCAAGTAATTACAAATCTCTGCGATCGGGCAGTGGCAGCCGTAAAAGCGGGTACGAAGATTCTGATTTTGAGCGATCGCCAGTTAAATTCTGAAAATGCTTTTATTCCTCCCTTGATGGCAGTGGGAGCAGTGCATCATCGCTTAATTGCGGAAAATTTAAGAATGCGAGCATCGATCGTGGTGGAAACTGCCCAATGTTGGAGTACCCATCACTTTGCTTGCCTAATCGGTTATGGAGCCAGTGCAATATGTCCATATCTGGCATTTGAAACCGTGCGGCAGTGGTTCGGTAAGCCTAAAACTCAGATGCAGATGTCTCAGGGCAAGATTAAGCAACTATCAATTACTCAAGTACAGGCAGCGTATCGTAAAGCTACAGAAGATGGCTTATTAAAGATTCTCTCGAAGATGGGAATTTCACTTTTATCTAGTTACAACGGGGCGCAGATTTTTGAGGCGATCGGTTTGAGTGCTGAAGTGATCGAGCTTTGTTTCAAAGGAACTGTCTCGCGTGTCAGTGGGATGCATGCACAGGATATTGCTTCAGAAGTGATTAGTTTCCATCATTTAGCATTTCCAGAATTACACGTCAAGAAGTTAGAAAACTATGGATTTGTCCAATACAAAAATGGTGGCGAATATCATATGAATAGCCCCGAAATGGCAAAGGCTTTACACAAGGCAGTTGCAGGGGAAGGCTACGATCACTATGAAATCTACAGAAAACAACTCCAAAATCGCACTCCTACCGCACTTCGGGATTTATTAGAATTTACAAGCGATCGCAATTCCATTGAGATCGAAGAAGTTGAACCTGCCAGTGAGATTTTCAAGAGATTTTGCACTGGTGCTATGTCCTTGGGAGCTTTAAGTCGTGAGGCTCATGAAGTTTTGGCGATCGCCATGAATCGGATCGGTGGTAAATCTAACTGTGGCGAAGGCGGTGAAGATCCAATTAGATATCTCAAGATTGAAGATGTTAATTCCGACGGTATTTCTACTTCTTTTCCCCATCTCAAAGGCTTAAAAAATGGCGATACTGCCAACTCTGCCATCAAACAAATCGCTTCTGGTCGATTCGGAGTCACTCCTGCCTATTTAATCAGTTCCAATCAGCTAGAAATTAAAGTAGCTCAAGGTGCAAAACCCGGAGAAGGTGGACAGTTACCCGGTCCCAAGGTCAGCGAGTATATTGCTATGCTCCGCAACTCCAAGCCTGGAGTCTCCTTAATCTCTCCCCCACCACACCACGATATCTATTCCATTGAAGATTTAGCGCAATTAATCTACGATCTGCACCAGATCAACGATCGAGCTAAAGTATCCGTTAAGCTGGTAGCCGAAATTGGCATAGGCACGATCGCCGCAGGAGTTGCAAAAGCGAATGCTGATATCATCCAAATCTCTGGACATGATGGCGGTACGGGTGCATCTCCTCTGAGTTCGATCAAACACGCTGGTACACCTTGGGAATTGGGCTTAACCGAAGTGCATACGGTGTTGATGGAAAACCAACTCCGCGATCGCGTTTTACTCAGAGCCGATGGTGGCTTTAAGACAGGCTGGGATGTGATTATGGCAGCAATGATGGGTGCTGAGGAATACGGTTTTGGTACGGCGGTAATGATTGCGGAGGGTTGCATTATGGCGCGGGTCTGTCATACCAATAAATGTCCAGTGGGAGTAACTTCGCAGTTAGAATCCTTACGCAAACGCTTTCCCGGTACTCCCGAAAATGTCGTCAACTTTCTGTATTTTGTGGCTGAAGAAATTCGCACGATTTTGGCAAGGTTAGGATACAAATCACTTACGGATGTAATTGGGCGATCTGACCTTCTCACCCAGCGTCAAGATGTGAAGTTAGCAAAACTCAAAGATCTAAACCTCGACTGTCTGACTAAACTACCCGATACAAGAAGCGATCGCACTTGGCTAAATCACGACCTAGAACCTCATACAAATGGTTATGTTTTAGATGATGAAATGCTCTTGGATTCTGAAATTCAAGCGGCTATTCACAATCAGACCGATCTCAATAAGACCTACGATATCGCTAATACCGACCGTTCAATTGGCACGAGAGTTTCAGGGGCGATTGCGCGTCTCTATGGCAACTCTGGACTTGCAAGCGATCTAAATCTAGAATTTAGAGGCAGTGCGGGGCAGAGCTTCGGAGCTTTTAATTCGAGAGGCATGAATCTAACCCTAATTGGAGAAGGAAATGATTACATTGGTAAAGGAATGCACGGCGGAGAAATCACCATTAAGCCCAAATCCGATGCCATTATCGATCCCGCTCAAAATGTAATTATCGGAAATACTTGCCTCTACGGAGCCACAGGTGGTTATCTATTTGCGAATGGAAAAGCTGGAGAACGCTTTGGGGTGAGAAATTCGGGAGCTAAAGCCGTAATTGAAGGGGCAGGCGATCATTGTTGTGAATACATGACAGGTGGCGTAATTGTGGTACTAGGTAAAACTGGACGTAATGTCGGTGCAGGGATGACAGGCGGAATTGCCTACTTCCTCGATCAAGACGATCGCTTTAAGGAATATCTCAGTAAAGAAAATCTCAAAGTACAGAGAGTAAGCACCCAAGCAGGAGCAAATCAGTTAAAAGAGCTATTGGAATTAAGTGGCGATCGCACGGGTAGCCCTAAAGTTCAAACTATTCTTAAAAATTGGTCAACTTATCTTCCGATGTTCTGGCAACTGGTTCCACCCTCCGAAGCTAATAGTCCTGAAGCCGCAGACGTATCAATTGGTGCGGTCGAATTGATGCTGTAAAAATTTAAGACGAAAATTTAAGATGAAAATTTAACAAATATTTTGAGCCATATCTTAGTTGTATTTTCTAAAATTATAAGTAAAATCTATATCTAATTAATATCTTACTTCTAAGTTTAGCTGCCAAAATTAATGTCTAATCCATATCCAGTCATCGGAATTACCATGTATGGTAAAAATGGGGCGGGTGATTACTGCCTCCAAAGTAACTATGTTAAAGCCGTTAGAGATGCTGGAGGAATACCTTTATTACTGCCGCCGGGCGATCTACATCCTTGTATTTTGTTATCCAAAATCGATGGGTTGATTTTAGCGGGCGGTGGCGATATCGAGCCTCAGATTTATAACGGTAGCGACCATGCTGCTGTTTATGCTGTCGATCCAGAGCGCGATCGCTTTGAAATTGCCTTAGCAAAATTAGCTCTAAGTCAAAACATGCCAATATTGGGAATTTGTCGAGGACTGCAAGTCTTAAATGTGGTCGAAGGTGGCGATTTAGTGGCACACGTACCCGATCGGTATGGCATGACGATCGCCCATCGCAACGAACCCGAAACTAAAACCTTTGAAATTAAAAGTCTTGAAATTAACTTTGAGATTAAAAGTCCTGAAACTAAAGGCACAATCCATAAAGTTGAAGTTAAACCAGATAGTAAAGTCGCGATCGCCTTGGGCTTATTGACAGATACAACAACTACCGAAGTTACCTCATGGCATCATCAAGCCATCCAAAATGTCGCACCTAACTGGCAAATAGTCGCCGAGGCACCCGATGGAGTAATTGAAGCAATCGAACACAAAACTCACCCTTGGGCGATCGCGGTACAGTGGCATCCAGAAATGGCTATTAATGATTTAGGACAACAGGGTTTATTCAAGGCATTAATTAAAGCATCCAGTAAAATTAAAAACTGTAAGAATCAGGATCTTCAGCCCAATTACTTCTATCAATTAGCAACTTCCGAATATCAAACTTAAGGCTTTGAGTATCTCGCTTTTAGGATTTAGGGGTGAGGCTACCTTGAAATTACCTTGAAATATTTTCAACATGAGAAAGATTAAATTCTGGATAAATTAGAGAGTAAAAGTGAAGTTTTTAATCAACATTCCCGGTGTAATGATGCCGCCCAGCGATCTGCTGCCATAGGTATCGGTATTGGGAATAAATTCGTGAAAATCGGTAAATGCTTCAAGGTTTTGATTGAGAAAGTCATAAATACTATCATCAAAGCGCAGGTTTTCAATCGGTGCGATAATATGTCCATCTTCCACCCAAAAGCAAGCATAGCGGGTCATACCAGTAATTCTCCCGTTCGGGCGATCGCTCCAATTTAAATAATGCAAATTTGAGAGATATAAACCAGTACCCAACCTAGATAAAATCTCTGACTGTGAGAGAGTACCTGTAACGATCTCAGGCGATCGCATATATTCACTATTATTAGCACCGTTAGTAATCTGGTTATATTCTTTGGCAGTCTTGGCACTAACTAAAGGATTAATTAATACGCCTGCACTAATTACCGATAATTCTTCAGGGGCGATGATTCCTAACTCATTAAATCTGGGGACAGTACCCTTGCTAAAATTCTCTTTTAGATTAAATAAGGAGGATAAACTGTTCTCACCTATATGCAATTTCAGTAAAGCACTACTACCTTGCTGTAAAGAGGCTCCGCCCACTGCCCCCAAGAGCATTCCCATTAAATCGGCGGTAGCACTAGGGGCAAAATAAACCCGATATTCTCCACGCGGGATATTTATACTTGACAAATCTAAAGCCTTAATTGAGGCACGAGATTGACTAATTTGCAGATCGTACTCAGATTGTCTCCAGTCTTGACCTGCATAAATACCCTTTACGGCTCGATCTTGGCTAGTAAATATTGAATAATCCACAATAAAAGAGTCTGTTGCAAACCAGTGTTTTTGTCCTGCCGAATTATTAATTGCCCGCATAATTACTCCAGCAGCATAAAGCCCTGTAAAGTCTAAATTTTCCACAGGTTCTAAAATAGCTAAAAGCGCGGAATTGCTGTCTAAAAGATCGCCTTTATAAACTTCTCGGCTAGAATCTCCCGACTCAGGTAAAACAATATAAGGATTAATCGGTAACTGCTTAACTTGCGATCGCAAATATTCTAAGTTCTCTAAAGCTAAATCTAGATCGATCTCCAAATTTCCTGTAAATGGAAAAGTTGTATATGCCTCTCGTTGGTTATTAATTAGCGAGATCGTCACACTTCCATCATGAACAAAGCCCGATTGCCTAACCTTCCCATTATTAAATCGCGTAAATTGGCTGCGCTCGCAATTAAGACTAATCGAAACTTGCTCTTGATTTCGGAGACTGTCGAGCAGGCGATCGCTTAATTGATTAAAAGTATTTTCTTCAACGCTTGGCATAAAATTAAATAATCTCTTCAGGAAGCTGTTTTATTCCGTCTTTAACCTGATTGGAAAGTTTATCTAATTGTCTCTCCACCGCCATTTTTTCAAAAGCTTCGTTTCTTTGAGACTACCAAACATAAGCTTTTAATTAAGATTAAGATGTTGATTTAACTAAAAATTAATCGCCCAAGTTTTATATGCTTGTAATTCCTCAGCGTAACTTTTGATTGCACGGCTGATCGTTAATTCCTCATTCTTGAAGCTACTTATAGCCCCATTTATATTTTCCAAAACATCTTTTATATTAGAGTAAGCTTTAAAGCTACCTACTTCATAGCTTGCTCTAAGAAACTCTCTCAATTCGGGTGCCGATCTAGAAGCAAAAGAAAAAGCCTTAAGAAACTCTTCCCAAGCATCAAATATTAATTTTTTTGCTGATTCTCCATAGATATAAAACATTTCATCTGCATAATGCGTCAGAAGACCCTTATCAAAAATCTCTGAGCCTGGATCGAGTAAGTGCCAAATTTCCTCCCTAACCACAGACGATCTTAAATATGTAGTAATTTTTTCTAAACTAATATTTATTTCTTCCTGAATAAGATAGCCTAGAAGGGCTGAGATGCCACATTTAAGACATCTGTTAAATTCTGCTTCAATTTGCTTGCTTAATAAATGATCGATATCTACCGAATAATTATTTCCGAGGTTTCTGGGGGATATTTTTGATAAATCTGAAACTAACTCCTTAACAGTGATATTTTCAAGTTTAATCATAGATTTCCTCTAACTAAGGATTGACTTCGTTGATTTGCTTTACTTTAACATCGCGTTGGGGAATTGTGACCTTGGGCGGAAGATTAAGGACTTGGCGAATCGGGATTTCTAGAGTTTCAAAGTTAGGCTTTCCTTCTCGATCGAAGATTACTTCTCTGTTGCTACTAATTAACACCGTTTGAGGTACAACTCCTCTGTAGTAATAAGCTTCCTTTGTTGGATCGGAAGTCAGATGATCCAAATCTAGACTATCAACGATTACGGGAATAATGCTGACAGTTTTGCTATAAAAAGCCTGAACTTGGTTGAGCAAAGGCGTATAGAGTTTACAGTCTGAGCTATCATCGACATAAAAAACTAATAGCGCAGGTCGATTTAGATCGTTTAATGACATATCCAGAGTTACCCTCGGTGGAATTAGCGAACCATTTCCTCCATATAAGGCAAAAATATTTCCATCATAGCGATCGTCATTTAGGCTGGCACGAGCGGGATCGGATAATCCTAAGATGCCAACCAGCAAAATTAAAGTTAAGCAAAGCCAAATACGCTGCATATTAATCTCCAAAACCCTGTGAGCGAATTAAGTCAAAGAACTCTTTTTTAAGATGGGGATTTTCTCTAAATGCCCCTCTAACTACCGAATTAACCATCCGAGTTTCTGGTTCTTTAACTCCGCGCCAACTCATACACATGTGCTGTGCCTTAATTACAAATGCTAATCCTTTGGGCTTAATCAAATCTTCAATCACATCGGCAACCATGATCGCGGCTTCTTCTTGAATATGGGGACGGCTGAGCACCCAATCGATAATACGATTAAATTTAGATATGCCAATTACGCGATCGCTAGGCAAAATTCCGACCCAAGCTTCGCCGACAATTGGCACAAAATGGTGAGAACAGGTCGATCTAACCGTAATTGGACCTAGGGTATAAATCTCATCTAATTCTTTGGCATTGGGAAAGTCCGTAACCTTTGGCATTTGATGATAGCGTCCCTTAAATACCTCATCCACATACATTTTGGCAACGCGACGGGCTGATTCACGGGTATTGTGATCGTTCTTGGTATCTATGATTAAAGAGTCAAACAGGCTTTGTAACTTACCTTCAATCTCTAGTTTTAACTCCTCACGCTCTGCGGTGGTTAAATGGTCGGCAATTGAATCATTAGCGAGGTATGGTACGCTTGCCAACTCGATCCGTTCTCGAATTACATTAGAAATGGGCTTTTTAGCAGTAATTGGGAGTAGATTTTTCTCATTTTTAGATTCTCTATCCGTATTCTTGACAGGCGATCGATTTGGAGATGTTGTCATGTTGCTAGTTGCTTTGAGTTTTAACTAAACTCTAAAGTTTGGTAAGTAAAATTTAGTAAGAGATATGCTGAATAATTAATAGTCATACAGCCTTTAAATTCTAAAACAATTTGTAAAAATCTGACATAGAACTTGACTATATAGTTGGCACGATCGGGTTCTAGATGTTGTCCTAAATTTCTCCCTAAATTTTTATAGAATTTCCAAATTAGGCATTAATACTAATTCTTGGATCGTGGCATTAGGTGGTAATAACAGCATTGTCATAATCATTTCAGCGACAGTTTTAGCATCTAGCATGGCTTTGCGGTCAAAATTAGCAGCTATTTCTGGAGCAAGAGTATCCCACAAAGGCGTATCTACGGAACCTGGACAAATTGCCATTACTTTTATACCGTGCGATCGCTCTTCGGCGGCTAAAGCTTGAGTGAGACCTAAAAGCCCAAACTTACTGGCACTGTATGCTCCCCACGTCGGAAATGCTTGTTTTGCCGCAATAGAAGCGATGTTAATAATCGTACCGCTACGCTGCGATCGCATGGTTGGTAAAACTGCACGAGTACATGCAAAAACGCTAGTAAGAT
>CAZLKI010000078.1:0-11455 GCA_964560035.1 uncultured Synechococcus sp. | reverse complement strand
GTCATACTTATAGTGAAAGCGAAGATTATCTTATCCCGCTCAACTTTACCGTTCGGACTTAATTAATTTGGCTAAAATAAGTAGACTTCTTAATTTCTTTATTAATTAGATTCGACTTAATTAAACCAATATCAAATCAATCAACTAAATGCAGTCAGAGACTTTAGAGTTATTAGAATGGTCGCGGTTATGTCGGCATTTATCTACCTTTGCAGCTACAAAACTCGGAGCGATCGCCGCCAATCATCTAGTAATTCCTTCAACCTACGATCGCAGTCTAGAGTTACTAACCCAAACTAAAGAAGCATATTATCTCGAAACTAAGTTAGCAGGCGGATTATCGCTTGAGGGTGTAGAGGATATTTCAGGTGCATTAGCTAGAGCCGAAGTTCAAGGAGTTTTATCCCCATTAGAATTGTTTGCGATCGCCACTACCCTTGCTGGAGCCAGAAATCTCAGACGTACTTTAGATAATTCTGATAATTGTCCTACTTTACAAACATTAGTTAGCACTCTCCGCACCTATCCCGACTTAGAAAAAGAAATCTACCACTGCATTGAAGAAGGTGGCACCGTTTTAGAGCGAGCTTCAGAAAAATTAGGAACTATCCGCCGTTCTTCCCATCAAGTCCGCGAAAAAATTCTGAATACTTTACAAGGAATTATCCAAAGAAAAAATAACGCCCTCCAAGACAATATCATTACCCAACGCGGCGATCGCTATGTACTATCGGTTAAAGCCTCGCACAAAGATCAAGTTACGGGAATCGTCCATGATGCCTCTGGTAGTGGTTTAACTTTATTGGTCGAACCAAATTCTGTAGTTTCAGCGAATAATGACCTCCGCCAGTTAGTAGCCCGCGAACAAAGGGAAATCGAATTAATTTTAGCTAAGTTAAGCCAGCAAGTCACCGCCGTTGTCGAAGATTTATTCAGGCTTCTCGCAATTCTCACCGAAATCGATTTAGCGATCGCCCGTGCCCGATATGCATACTGGTTAAAAGCCAATCCTCCAACTCTATCTACTAATTTATCAACTAATTTATCAACTAATCCAGAAGCGATCGCTTTAACAACTCCCATTACTTTGAGAAATTTAAGGCATCCGCTTTTAGTGTGGCAAGAGCAACAAGAGAATGGAAGAGAAGTTATTCCGATCGATATATTAATTTCTCCAGACATCAAAGTAGTTGTGATTACTGGACCCAACACTGGTGGTAAAACTGCAACTCTCAAGACCTTTGGCATAGTATCAGTAATGGCAAAAGTAGGAATGTTTATCCCTGCCAGAGAACCAGTAGAAATGCCTTGGTTTGATTTAATCTTGGCAGATATTGGTGACGAGCAATCCCTACAGCAAAATCTTTCGACTTTTTCGGGACATATTCGCCGCATTGGTAAAATTTTAGAACTGACTACACCTTCGAGTTTAGTGCTTTTAGATGAAGTTGGTGCGGGTACCGATCCCAGTGAAGGGAGTGCGATCGCCACGGCATTACTCGAACATTTAGCTAATCACACTCATCTCACCATCGCAACTACTCACTTCGGCGAATTAAAAACCTTAAAATATCAAAATCCCCAATTTGAAAATGCCTCGGTAGAATTTGATGACGTGCAGTTAGCTCCTACCTATAAATTACTTTGGGGCATCCCCGGACGTTCCAATGCCTTGGCGATCGCGCTCCGTTTAGGATTACCAGAAAATATTATTAACTCTGCCCAAAACCATGTAGGCTATGGCTCCACCGAAATCAACCTTGTCATCGCCGAACTAGAATCCCAACGCCGCCGTCAAACCGAAAAAACTCAGTCATCAACTATCCTTTTAGCCGAAATGGAAAAGCTCCATAAAGAGATCGGCGATAAATCTCAGATGCTGCGATCGCAATATCAAGAGCTAAAAGCCAAACAAGAAACCGAAGTCACAAATGCGATCGCTCAAGCCAAAAAAGAAATAGCTAGAGTAATTCGCAAACTCCAAGCAGGCGATCAATCACCCCAATCTGCTCAACACGCTGACTCCAGAATGACCCAAATTGGCAGAATGCATCTTCCTTCGCAACAAAAACAGGTTCAAATACCGATAGAAGAACTCAAATATATTCCTAAACTAGGCGATCTAGTCAAAGTGATCAAGCTTGATAAAACTGGACAAATATTATCTATCCCAAATAATTCAGGTGAAGTATCAGTGCGACTGGGTGGAATGAAGATGACAGTTAATCTAAAAGACATAGAAGTAGTGAAAGGATAATGGTGTTCTTACTAACTCACCTTACGCGGAAGTTAACGATCTCTCATCCCCCAACCCCTTCTCTCAACTGGGAGAAGGGAAGTAATACAGGTTTTTTCTTGTTCCCTCTCCCGTTCTGGGAGAGGGCTAGGGTGAGGGTCTTAAACTCTTCTGCGTAAGGTGAGTTACTAAGGAAATACAGGACTTGAATCGTAATCCTATTGATTTAAGTTCGGAAAATATCTTCTCAGTGCGATCGCTTCCAAGCGAAGTTCCTTGTGGATCTAAGTTGATTTAGTCCGCACCAAAAACCGATATTATCCAAAACTAAACTAAAAAAAATTCTACAAAATACTGACTAGCAGAGCTTTTTGCGCGTGGAGTCGATTTTCTGCTTCATCCCAAACTTTAGATTGAGAACCCTCAAGCACTTCATTCGTAATTTCTTCGCCGCGATGGGCGGGTAAACAATGGAGGACGATCGCTTGCTTATCTGCTAGTGACATCAGTTCGCAATTTAGTTGAAAGGGTTGAAATAACGGAATGCGATCGCTTGCCTCTTGTTCTTGTCCCATACTTGCCCAGACATCTGTATATAACACCTGTGCGCCTTTTGCGGCTAAATGGGGATCGTTGGTAATTAAAACTTCGGACTTGCCATTGGCAATTTTTTCGGTTTGGGTTACAATTTCGGGACTAGGCATAAATCCAACAGGGGAGGCAACTCTGACATTCATGCCCACTAAAGCACAGCCCAACATTAAAGAATGCGCCATATTATTACCATCGCCTACATAGGTAAGGGTTAAACCTTTAAGGTCGCCAAAATTTTCGGTAATAGTTAATAAATCTGCTAAAGCCTGACAGGGATGTTCGCGATCGCTCAGGGCATTAATAATCGGAATTTTACAATAACGGGCAAATGTTTCTAACTCGGATTGCTCAAAGGTACGCACTGCTAGGGCATCTACATAACGATCTAAAACTCTGGCAGTATCTTCAACAGGTTCGCCGCGACTGACTTGAGTAGAACTGGGCACTAAATCGACCACATGACCTCCCAACTGGTGCATCGCCACTGAAAAACTAACTCTTGTCCGCGTAGATGCCTTACGAAATAGCAATCCCAAGGTCTTACGTGCAAAACTTGGCTGTAAATTCCCTGCTTTTAATTGCTTTGCTAAATCTAAAAGTTCTAAAATTTCAGAAGTCTGTAAATCCGCCAAACTGAGTAAATCACGCCCTTTTAAGTTAGTCATGGATCTTGTCCTAGATACTTAGTCCTAGATGCTTATTAACATTCCCCATAGTTGAAGCAAGGGGATTCTTTCTTCGCAGGGATTCTCATGATACCCTCAGAAAGCTTAAACGGTATGTCCTACCGCCGTCTATTCCAACGTCTGAAGCTGAGCAGGTTGCTAGCAGACTCACTAATGGAATAAGTGTATCATAACAATATCTACGGGCGACTAAAGTCGGCGTTCCGCTTACATCTCTATACCTAAAAGTCTACCGTGTACGCACAAGTTCCTTTTAAGCTGATTCGAGATATTTTTTGGTTTTTGAAACCTTTATTTCTCGTTCAGGTTTCTCAATAAGCTTGAATCCTGAAAGCTCTGTATAGCAGCAGTCTTTAGACTTGTGTATAGCTTTTTAACTTGTGTACACCGTAGATACCTAAAAAGGTAGGGGAACTTAAGCTCGTTCTTCGGTAAAAATATAATTCCTAACTGCTGTATCAGCCCCAGAGCATTGCCTTACCCCAATATTCGACAATTTTTCCGCTCTCAACGCGATCGATGTGCATGATTGACAGACTAATTTTCTTACCCGTAGGGGGCAGACCTTGAAATTCGCCAAGATGATTCGCTATAAAGGTTACACAAGTTACAACCCGATCGCCCATCATAATAACCTCATCAAAAAAGTGTTAACCTGCGCTAAATGCGGAATAAAATGACATTCCAAACTACTTAAATCCTTCTCCATCTGGGGGCTGAGGCATACCTACGAGATGAGCCACAAAATTAGGAGCCAGAAGTTCTAAGGCTCGATCGATTTGGCGATCGTCAAAGGCTTTATAAAGTTGGAGAATCAAGGCTTTGTTTTGTTTTGACACTATCCAAAATCCCATTTTTACTGTACAAATTTTATCGTATTGAATATTTACAGTATTTAAGTTTTGATTTGATTTGATCTGATTTGTTGAGTCTTAATGTCATAATTTGGACAGAAGAATTAAAAAGAATATGACCACAGTTACGAACAAAACCTCAGATATTAATCCTAAAATTAGCAGCCTTCCGATTGACTCTAAAGTTCAAGTTAGCCAATTCATGCAAGATTTTCAAGATCGAATTTGCGCGGGCTTGGAAGAATTAGACGGTAAAGCTACATTTCGGCAAGATCAATGGGTTAGAGAAGAAGGAGGAGGAGGGCGATCGCGGGTAATGTCTGAGGGCAGAATTTTTGAAAAAGGTGGGGTTAATTTCTCTGAAGTTTACGGTTCCCATTTACCGCCCAGTATCCTCAAACAATATCCCGAAGCCGCAGGTCAGATTTTTTATGCCACGGGGACATCAATGGTTCTACATCCTCGTAATCCATACGTGCCAACCGTGCATCTAAATTATCGCTATTTTCAGGTAGGGAATATTTGGTGGTTTGGCGGTGGTTTAGATCTTACTCCTTACTATGGCTTTGAGGAAGATGCTAGTTATTTACATTCCACTCTTAAGTCTGCGTGCGATCGCCACAATCCCCATTACTATCCCGTATTCAAAGCATGGTGCGATGATTATTTTTATCTCAAACATCGGGGCGAAACCAGAGGCGTGGGCGGAATTTTCTTTGATTACCAAAATAGCGAACCTAAACTTTATAAAAATAGTAATGATTCGCTGAAGGCTCAAGAATTAAGTAACAATCTAAAAGATTTCCCTGAGCGATCGTGGCAGCAGATTTTTGACTTTGTGCAAGATTGTGCGGGAGCTTTTCTAACGGCTTACGTTCCCATTACTCAACGCCGTCAAGATACCCCCTATGGCGATCGCGAGCGCAACTTTCAACTGTATCGGCGGGGTCGTTATGTGGAATTTAACCTAGTTTATGACCGTGGTACGATTTTTGGCTTGCAAACCAATGGACGTACGGAGTCGATCTTAATGTCGTTACCGCCTTTAGTCCGTTGGGAGTACGATTATCATCCCGCACCAAATACCCCAGAATCTCAGCTATATGAGGTTTTCCTTAAGCCCCAAGATTGGATAAATTGGCACCTTTAATGTATTCCTATGTATTCTTAATTTCATGATTTATCCCCGCAAGCAATTTGGTCAACATTGGCTCAAAAGTGAAAAGGCATTAGCTAAAATTCTCCAAGCTGCAAATATACAGCCGAGCGATCGCGTTCTTGAAATAGGACCAGGCACTGGAATTCTCACCATTAAACTTTTACCTTTGGTGCGATCGCTAGTGGCAATCGAAATCGATCGAGATCTTTGCCAAACTCTCCGTCAGAAATTTGCCGTTCCTATTGCAGAACAAAAATTAGAATTAATTGAAGGTGATATTCTCAGCCTACCGTTGCCCCCAGCCTGTACTAAAGTTGTTGCCAATATTCCCTATAACATTACCAGTCCGATTTTAGAAAAATTACTAGGTTCGATTAGTAATCCCGTGCAACAGTTCGAGCAGATTGTATTATTAGTGCAAAAGGAAATCGGCGATCGCATCGTGGCAAAGGCAGGACATAAAGCTTACGGAGCCATGAGTGTGAGGGTGCAGTATTTAGCCGAATGTAGTTTTATCTGTGATGTGCCAGCTAGTGCTTTTGTTCCACCGCCTAAAGTTGACTCGGCAGTAGTTAGTATATGTCCGAGGTTGCTTACTCAGCCCGCGTCCGATCCTAAATTCCTTGAGACTGTAATTAAGCTGGGGTTTGCCACTAAACGTAAGATGTTACGGAATAATTTAGGTACGGTAGTAGAACGCGATCGCCTAGTTAATATTTTGGCAGAAATGCAGATTAACCCGCAAGTCCGAGCCGAAGATTTAAGTGTGGAGCAGTGGATTAAATTAAGTGAATCTCTTAAGTAAAATTAGTTAAAGTGAATTTTTTCAAGGGAATTCTATCCAAATTATTTAACTTGGTTTTTTTATAAATTTAAAGGATACATATGTTAGGAAAGTTAAAATAACACCTACAATTACAACTTTAGAAATTGGATCGATATATGTTTCGACCAGTTTATAATTTTGCCCCAAAGCTAACCCAGCATAGGTCAATAATCCCACCCATAATGTAGTGCCAATCGTGGAATAGATCAAAAATGGTAAAATACTCATGTTACTTAGTCCCGCAGGAATCGAAATCAAAGTTCTGACTCCGGGTACAAGCCTTCCTAACAAAACAGCTTTACTACCGTGGCGATCGAACCAGTTTTTAGCTTTAGTTATATCTTCGCCCGAAATTCCCATCCATTTACCGTAGCGATCGCAAAAATTCTTTATTCTCTCTTCTCCTAACAATCGTCCCGCATAGTACCAAGGCAAAGCCCCTAAGATAGTTCCCACCACTCCAGCTATTACTACTAAAGAAAAGTCCATCTTACCTTGAGCTACGACAAAACCCCCTAATGGCATAATTAATTCAGAGGGAATAGGTGGAAATAAATTTTCTAAAAACATCAAAAAGCCAATTCCTACATATCCAAGCGAATATATAGTTTCAGTAATCCATACAACCATAAACTAATTTTGGGGCTAATTTTTTTTATAAATTCCGGACGTTGAATATAAATCCTAGATTGTCCTAACATAGTGTTAGGTGTAGTTGCAGCAATTTTTGTGTATTTTTGATACGATGCTGCTTGAGAATCTGGGAGTAAGGCTAGTAATTAAGACTGTGAGAACTAATGACTAATAGCGATAATTTTAGCAGTCTATTTACCGAAGCCGAACCAGTATGGCATCTAGAAAAATTGTATTCAGATCTAGAAAAAGTTAATCATAAACCACTTAAGCCCTTTGAAAAAGCTTGTTTGCGTGGATTACTGTGTCGCTATCGTCCCGGACAGCTTGCATTTAAATTTAGTTGGACTTCAGGAGCTTTCAGGGTCGAGCTTAATAAAGGCTTGTATCGGTACATCGAAGAACTAACCGATCGCCCTTCTAATACTTTGAAATGGGAAATAGTAGGAGATTGGTTGGCAGAAAAAGGTTATAAAAAACTTGAAACCCGTCGCGATTATAATTCTGACAATAATCCTAATAACCAAAAATCTAACAATCAAGATTGGGGAGAAGCTCCCGAAATTAGCTTGTTACTGGGAAGAGAAATCGAAATTCAAGAACTTAAAAATTGCATATCGGGCGATCGCTGCCGTGAAATCTGTTTATGGGGCATGGGTGGAATTGGAAAAACTGCCTTAGCTGTGAAACTAGCCGAACAAATACAGGGAGATTTTGACTATTTAATTTGGCGATCTGTTAAATATATCCCTCCCATTAACCAACTTCTGGCAGATTTATGTCGATTTTTACCGAGTGTCTCGCTAAATTCTGCAATTAAAGTTGATGAACTATCGCAATTTATCGAAATCCTCAAACAACAACGCTGCCTAGTAATTATTGATGACTTTGAAACCACCCTTCAAGATGGAGAATTAGTTGGCATTTATCGGCAGGGCTATGAAGGCTATGGTAACTTTTTAGAAAGGGTCGGGTCGGAAAGACATCAAAGTTGTGTCATGGTGATCAGTCGAGAACAACCCCAACAAATTTCTCTACTCCAAGGCGATACTCTACCAGTCAGGTCGTATAAACTGCGCGGATTAAAAAAACAGGGTGCGATCGAGTTGCTTAAAACTAGAGGTTTCACTGGTTCTGAAGGCGGAATGGAGCAGTTAATTCAACAATATCGGGGAAATCCATTCGCTTTAAAAATTGTTGCCACTACCATCAATGAACTATTTGACCGTAATGTTTCGGAATTTCTCAAACAAACAGCCTTAGTATTAGGTGATATCCTGCAAACGTTACTATACGAGCAATTTGAGCGACTTTCAAATCTCGAAAAAGATGTAATTTATTGGTTGGCAATCAAACGCCGTCCGACTTCTTTAGCAGAACTTGGAGTAGATATGAATGCTGGATCGGAATTATTAGGTGCTTTAGAGTCATTACGCTGGCGATCGCTAATTGAAAAAATCTCAGAAGAGGAAGAAGTTTTATTTTTACTAGAACCCGTACTAACTAAGTATGTAAATAAAAAATTTGTAGAACAAGTCATCCAAGAATTAGGGGCGATCGCTAAAACGCAGAATATATCAAAATTAGGACTTCTTCGCAGCCATAGCTTGGTTGAAGACTCTGCACCTGATGTTGTAAGGGCTGTACAAATTCGGATGACTCTAAAACCAATCAAAGATTTCCTCGTCCAAACCTCTCTTAATATTGAACTAAATGAGATTTTGTCTAAATCTTCTATGCAAGGCAGATTTTGGGAATCTAATATGACTCTTTTAGGCGTGTGGATATAAAAAAAGCAGCCCTGTTAAGAAGCTGCCTTTAATTAGATTAGATTGAACCTCAACTTTTAGAATGTAAAGCTAGTTCTCAATACACCAACAAATACAGCTTCATTTCTTACACCACCGCCAGTTATAAATCCGGGGTTAAGAATTGTGATTAAGCCAGGAGTAACTGAAATATTCCTGCTCAATTGGAAGCGATAGAAAGCTTCAATGTGGTAAGGATTCTGAGAGCCTTCAGGACGAGGTAGACTTCCACCGATCACATATGGAGGTTGTCCAAATGCGATCGAAGCTTGGTTACCTTGAGCAAATAAGTCTTTGAAGGTGGCAGAAACCAACCAAGATAGAAGATCGGCAGTATCACCGCCACCAACGCCAGCAACAGCGCGTACAGTAGCATAGCTAACTCTTCCATTTAAGCTTAAGTTTGGACTTAAGTCGAAGTTTGTTTGGAAACCAAATCTGTCAGAGCTTGCACCTGTGTTAAACCGAGCGAGGTTACCATTTGAAGATGGATCGCTAGCCAGAGATGTTCCAGTACCGTTGGTTAGGTTAAATCCAGCAGGGTCATAACCACGTTGGTATACAAAGCTTAAAGCTAAAGCTCTAACTGGAGTGAATACAATTTGAGCACTAGCAGAATAACCACCACCAAACAAACCAGCATCATTACCAGGTCCTGGATTAGAGGCATTCTGAGCTAAGTAAGCAAGGTTAAAAGCAAATTGCTCAGAAAATCTGATTTGAACACCAGCACCAGCACCTTCTTGACCACGGAATACTAATGGATCGCGGCGAGCAAAGCGGGAAAGTGCTCCTGTTTCGCTACTTGCCAAGTTAGGGTTCACTACGTCTAGGATGTTATCAACGTCAGTTGAATTAGTACCGACAACAACATTAATGTTGCTAGTAATAGGAGCGCGGTACCAGAAGTCATCGAGTACGAAGGCGTTATTCCCACCATCAAATGCTAAACGAGTTAGGTTTGATGTTGTGTTGTTAGCAACGTTGCCAGCTTGCAAGCGAATTCTTAGTAAATCCCTACCTGTGAAGCTAGTATTAAAGTTTAAACGTACACGTCCACCGAATGTAATGTTTTCAGTACCATTACTTACTGGGTTATCACCAAACGAGCCTGCACCTGCAAAGATGGCACTAGCAGATAATTTTGTGGTTGTGGAGAACTGTTGAGCTTCAAGAGTTGCAGTCTTAGCTTCTAGGGCAGTTACGCGACCTTTGATGGCAGTTAGTTCAGTAGCAAATTCTTCTTGAAGTTTTTGGAGGGTAGCTAAATCTTCTCTGCCTACTTTGTCAGCTAGACCTTGTGAAATTAGTTCGTTGATTTTGTCCAAACAAGCATTTAAGCCTGCGGCAAATTCATAACGGCTCGTAGCTCTGTTCCCGCGAAAAGTACCGTTAGGGTAACCTGCGATACAACCATAGCGTTCGACTAAAGATTGTAGAGCGGTGAATGCCCAGTCAGTAGGCTGAACATCACTAAACTGAGAGATGGAAGTAACTTGAGCGGTGTTATTTTGTAAAGTTGTTGGGCTTGTAATCAAAGCATCACGATTCATGTTTTGAATCAATTGGGTGCCACTTTGAGGGTTAGCAGATACACCAGACACTCCAAGTACTGAAGATGTGGCGATCGCTGCTGCAATCAAACCTAATTTAGATCTAGACATTTGAAAAATCCTCACGATTCATTAAAGTTTTTCTACGATTAACCTTGCTACTAAAACCAAATCCTAATTCAAAGCATTTAATATCAATTTGCAAAGTCTATGTTGAACATATCTGTATTTTACATTCACAATCATGAAATTGAACATCTATTTTGGTAAAGAACAGGTTAAAGTTTCTAAAATTACGGTAACAAAATTCTCAAAGCCAAAAAATTAATTAAGAATTTAATCAAAAATATACAGTGCGGCATCATCATATTTCTATTAAAACATCGGATATTTTCAAGGCGATCGCCTTTTATGAGGCTTTAGGGTTCGAGATCGAAACGCGTTTTACTGCGGGCATCACCCTAGCTTGTTGGATGATTGGCGCAAATACTCGGCTGGAACTCATGCAAGTACCCGAACCTCAAGCTACTCCTAACGGCTTTGATGCTGAAAACTATGTCGGTTATTACCACTTATCTTTTGAGGTTGAGAATTTGGAAATTTGCTTGGAAAAATTATTAGCCAAACTTGGTAGGGTCAAATTACTGCTTACACCTCGATTACAAGAAATTGGCGATCGCAGTTACAGAGTTGCTTTCATTGCCGATCCAGATGGTTTACCGATTGAATTATTACAGTTATGTTGAATGCCCTAAGTCGATTAATCACATTAATGAATCTAATCTATTGACGATCTTCTAAAATGCCCAGACGAGAATTAGTTGCCCGAACAAACTCGCCAACAATTCCAATAAATTGACTCAAGGTTTTTTTTAGCTCTTCAGTTTCAACTCTTGCCAAAGCGATCGCATTACTATTTGCTTCATTATTATGAGCATTGGATTCTACAATTTTTCTAGTAACTTCTAGAGATTCCCTAGTTTCGGCAAAAGCATCGTTAGTCGCTGCCAAACGTTCTTCCGAACTTGCCAGTCGCTCTTCAGATCTTGCCAACCTTTCTTCAGATCTTGCTTGAGTTTCACTTGCTTGTGACATTCTGTCAGCTA
>CAZLKI010000077.1:8077-11470 GCA_964560035.1 uncultured Synechococcus sp. | reverse complement strand
GCGATCGCTCAACTAAAATCGGGGCAATTAAAGGAGCTTGATATTGAAAACTTAATTGAGGAGCTAGAAGGCTTGGCAGGCAGAGATAGACGTGAATTGAAAAGTAGATTAACTACACTTATTGAGCATTTACTTAAACGCTGCTATGTCAATAATGAGTATGACTATGCGGGATGGGAAGAAACCATCGATCGCAACCGCTTTGAGATTTTGAATATCTTAGAACAATCGCCAAGCCTTAAAAACTACATTAACGATCCCGATCTGTTCCAGCAGGCATTTGATTTTGCTTCGCGTACAGTTAATAAAAATCAAGGCTATAAATCTGTGAAATTTCCTAATTCATGGCAATTTAGCTGTGATATTGATGCCATTTTAAGTGTTGATTTTTGGGAATTATGATCGTAACAAGCGCCTCGCCCTCGAAGTCTTAAGATTGCGTAATTTGGCGATCGCCTTTGACGTTGTAAGCGTTTACAAACCCAAGAAGGGAAGAGACTATGGGAATAAGAAAACCACTTAATAAACTCAACAAAAGGAAATGGATCGTAATTACAACGATCGCCTTCATCCATTTTGTGAGTTCGGTAGTTTTGGTATTGATGTCATTTGCGACAAGCATGACAAGATTTGATACTGGTATGCCTGCTACTCAGGGCGATCGACTCATACAACTTGGTGCAAATATTCTAAATTTCCCTTTGGTTTCCTTAGCTTTATTGCCCAACTTCCTAGTTGGAATTGCTAATGGGGTACTAGGATGGCTGATATTTGTTGCCAATAGTCTACTTTGGGGTATGGTAATTTATACTCTAGTTAAAGTACTGATTAAGATATTTGCCCAGAAAAGTAGCGATCGCCAATGACTGAATTTTCTTGCATTCAAGTAGTTATCAGTTAGAATATCGTCTATAAATTATTGGTTTCAAACACAAAGTGTCCAAACATTTGCTAGTCGGCTCTACTAGAGCTTGTAGTGGAAAGTCAGCAACAGTCTTAGGATTAGGCATCCATTTACAAGCAATGGGAATGACGGTGGGATACGCTAAACCTCTGGGCACATTTACCACCCCCACTGTTCCCGAATCATGGGTAACTCTCGATGCTGATGTCGAATTTATTAGTCAGACTCTAAACTTAGAAAAATCATTAGTTAGACCGACTTTACTAAATTTAGATAAAGTCTCGATCCAAAAACGCCTACTTCATCAAAACACGACCGACTACACCCAAAAATTGGCTCAATATTTAGAAAATACGGCAGGGGAATTAGTTTTAGTCGAATCTCCGGGCAATCCTGAAGAAGGGGCGATGTTTGGCTTATCTTTACCGCAAATTGCCGAATGTCTGGATGCGCCAATTTTATTAGTTGCCAGATTTGAAGATTTATTAGTTGCCGATCGCCTATTAGTTGCAAAATCTCGATTGGGCGATCGCTTATTAGGCGTGGTAATTAACGATATTCCAGAAATTCAGATTGAAACTGCCCTAGAAATTTTGGTTCCTTACCTCGAATCCTTGGGTATTCCAGTTTTGGCAATGATGCCCGAAAATCTAACTCTCAGAAGTGTCAGTGTCGATGAATTAGTAACGCAGTTAGATGCCACAATCCTCTGCAAGCCCGATGTTAGCCTTTCCGAAATTATGGTAGAAGACCTTAAAATTGGGGCAATGGATGTCAACTCTGCCCAAGTTTACTTTAGAAATTCTTTTAATAAAGCTGTAGTCACGGGCACTAATCGCTTAGACATTCAGCTTGCTGCTTTAGGTACGTCTACTAATTGCCTGATTTTGACGGGAAATCCTTCCATTCTCAATCCCGATGTTTTAGAAAGAGCCACCGAATTTGAAGTACCGATCTTATCAGTTAGTAAAGATACCCTAACTACGGTGGGCATTATCGAACGCTGCTTGGGGCAAGTACGCCTGCATGAAGGGGTTAAAGTACAGTGCATTCAAGACATGATGACAAAACACTTTAATTTCGATCGCCTTTTACAACTCTTAAAAATTTCTAGCTAAATCTCTGGCTAAATTTCTGAGTACAAACCAATCCAAGTTAAATCTGGGGATTGGGCAAGCGTGACTCGGTTTCCCCGTCAAATATATGAAATTTTTCTAAATCTAATTGCCAATGCGTAAGTTCGCCCTCGGTGAATATTAAATCTGGGCTGACTTTGGCATTAATTACTAAGCCGTTAATATCTACAATTACATTCGTTTCCGATCCTAAAGACTCAACTAGCTTGACTCTACCTGATAAATGAGCCACTTCTGAGCTTACAGGTTGGAGATGTTCAGGACGAAATCCTAAAATTAAATTGCGATCGCTGGGGATTTGGTGAGATGTCTGCCACGGAATCTGAATATTTAGATATTCTCCTACTAAAGTTTGATTGTGCGCTTTAACAGGTAAAAAATTCATAGTTGGTGAGCCGATAAATCCTGCAACAAAAACATTAGCAGGGGCACGATAAATATTTATGGGAGTATCTACCTGTTGAACGATCCCGCCGCGAAGTACGGCAATCCGACTGCCCATAGTCATGGCTTCGGTTTGATCGTGGGTAACGTAGATCGTAGTAGTTTGTAATTGATGCTGTAGTTGTACTAATTGGCTACGGGTTTCGCTCCGCAGTTGGGCATCTAAATTTGATAACGGCTCATCCATCAAAAAAACTTGGGGATTGCGCGCGATCGCCCTGCCTAAAGCTACTCGTTGTTTTTGTCCGCCCGAAAGTTCTGAGGGTTTGCGTTGCAGTAAGTTTTGGATTTGCAAAGATTTAGCTACATCTTGTACCCGATTGGCGATCGCCACTTGAGATTTCCGATTAAAAGTCTGATTAAAAGTCTTAGTCCAAATATTTCCCCCTTGCTGACGGCGCAACCCAAAGGCAATATTCTGATAAACGCTCATATGTGGATACAGCGCATAACTTTGAAATACCATCGCCATGTCACGGGATTTAGGAGGAAGTCGGTCGATTTGGCGATCGCCCAAATAAATTTCTCCCGCACTCAGGGTTTCTAAACCCGCAATCAAACGTAATAAGGTACTCTTGCCACAACCTGACGGTCCGACTAAAACCATAAATTCGCGATCGGCTATAGTCAGATCGATATCACGTAAAACTAGATTTTGCCCAAAGGTTTTAGATACCCCCGATAAACGTACCGCAGCCATGATTTACCTGATATTTTTGAATACTTGTAATTTAGACATTTGTAATTTGAACGCTCATAATCCCAAGCAATAATAACCACGAGCTGATCGAACGGCTAACACTGTATCATTTTGAACCTAAGATTTCGGTACGCTCCAAGTAATTTTGTAGATTATCCGAGAAAATAACTTGACTGTTGAAGAAAATAGCTCGGCACTTCAAGTAATTT
>CAZLKI010000077.1:6736-7977 GCA_964560035.1 uncultured Synechococcus sp. | reverse complement strand
TGAAGAAAATAGCTCGGCACTTCAAGTAATTTTGTAGATCATCCGAGAAAATAACTTGACTGTTGAAGAAAATAGCTCGGCACTTCAAGTAATTTTGTAGATCATCCGAGAAAATAACATTTAACTAAATCCTAGGCTGATATTGTCTTACAAAATACTCGATTTATAGCCACATCAATTGCCAAATTGTTCGTTAATTCAATCGTGAAGATTGGTAGTAAATACATAGCTTTGCTATATTAGCTAGAGATAGGAGATTTTCAACAGTCCATTTTCACGAAGCTGACATAATTACAGGCATGCAAAAATATGTTTAAGATTTCCATTGCGATAGTTTCAATATTTTTAGTAGCGATCGTCTCATTGTCTATTTATCTGTCTATTAGCGATCGACCTCTGTTAGCCTTGGGCGGACTCACACCTAATAATCTTGGGATTACAGATGGTAAGTTAGCTCCATGTCTAAAGACTCCCAATTGTGTCTCTAGTCAAGCGATCGGTGATTCTCAGCACTACATAGCCCCAATCCTATACGATTCTTCCCCTCAAGAGGCTTATGCCAAGATCGAGCAATTACTGCAATCCCAAAAAGGTACGCAAATTATTAATAAAGCCGATAATTATATTTATGCCCAATCTACAAGTCGTTTAATGGGATTTGTAGACGATGTAGAGTTTTACTTTAATCCCGATCCACAAACTAAGACGATTGAAGTTCGTTCGGCATCTCGAATCGGCGAGTCAGATCTTGGGGTTAACCGCAAACGCATCGAGCAAATTAGGGCGGATATCTCTACGAATATCTCTGCGGATATCTCAAAGGCTTAACTAATGCAAGGTACCCTCAGAGAAATAGATTTATGTAGCATCCTCAAGTTGATTGAGTTTGGTCAACGCACTGGGGAGCTATTAATTCAGTCTTACAGCAAAAATTCTAGTGAAAAATCTTGGTTCATATTTTTTCTTAACGGTAATATTGTCTATGCCACATCAACTGAAGCTCATAGACTCAGAGAATATTTACAAGGCATAAACCTCCACCAAACTTTAGACCAAGTTAACCCCGTGAATTTTGGTTCTAACCTCATTGAATACGGCAAAATCTGGGCATTACTCGAAGCTAATTTACTTACTCCCGATCGAGCCATCAAAATTATTCACAGTATGGTTTATGAGGTCTTAGCCGATTTAATCAGCCTCAATGATGGCACTTTTTTCTTTGACACGGCGATCGCCCTATC
>CAZLKI010000077.1:0-6636 GCA_964560035.1 uncultured Synechococcus sp. | reverse complement strand
ATTTAATCAGCCTCAATGATGGCACTTTTTTCTTTGACACGGCGATCGCCCTATCCCCTCAACTTACTAGCATTAAATTCGATCTAATTGCCGAAGACATAATCAAACAAACCCAACGCTGGAAAAACTTATATCAGGTAATCCAATCCTTAGATCAATGTCCCATGCTGATTGCATCCAGTTCGTTAACCGATCGCGCCTCTGAGCCTAGGCTTTCGCAATGGTCTGAATGGTCGCAATGGTCTCAATGGATTGACGGTAAAACCTCAATTAGACAACTGGCTCGCTATTCAAATCAAAGTCCTTTAGAAGTTGCCACGACAATCTGCGCGGAGGTGCAACAGGGAAATATGGCGATCGCCCCAGCGATCGCACGCACTAATCAATCACCAGCCACAGGTCTACGCATCACTTGTATTGACGATAGCATTACCATCTGTCGGGCGGTAGAGTATATACTTCACAGCAATGGTTATCAAGTCACATCTATCTCCAATCCTGTCAGGGCATTAAGTCTCGTATTTCAGCTTAAGCCCAACCTAATTTTTTGTGACATCACCATGCCCGAACTCGATGGCTATGAATTGTGTGCGATGTTTAGAAAATCTGTTGCATTTTCCCAAATTCCGATTATCATGCTCACAGGCAAAGATGGATTTATAGACAGGATCAAAGCGCGTATGGTCGGAGCAACCGAATACCTCACTAAACCGTTTAAGGAAAAAGAGCTTTTAACTATTGTCGAAAGATACTTAGGGAGTAGCAAAACTATAGTAAATAAATTAAGTACAAAGTTAAATAAATAACTATAGTAGGTAGATAAGTAAGCAAACAAACCTAAAGTGTTGGGCATTATTATTTCCAGAATATAAAATTTCTAGAATACAAAGCCAAAAAATCAAAAGCTAAAAATCAGGAAAAGGTAATTATGAGTAAGGTTTTAGTAGTTGAAGATAGCCCACCGCAAAGAGAAATGATTTCTTCTCTATTAAAAGACAGTGGCTTAAGTGTCACTTCAGCAGGTGATGGTATAGAGGCACTCGAGCAAATCCAGCAAGACCGCCCCGATATAGTAGTTTTAGATATAGTTATGCCGCGAATGAATGGCTATGAATTATGCCGACGGCTTAAAGACAACCCTAAAACCAAAGAATTACCTATCGTGATGTGTTCGACCAAAGGTGAGGAGTTCGATCGCTACTGGGGGATGCGCCAAGGGGCGAATGCATATATAGCAAAACCTTTTCAGCCTCAAGAACTTGTGAGTACGGTTAGAAAACTCTTGAGAAATCCAAATTAGCTCTAAACTAAATAAATAATTTAAGTTGATTTAATCATTTACTTGCTGTTAGATATTAGGAGTGGTTATTCGCCTAAGTTTTCAAAAATTGCAACTTGAGTTTTAAAAGCCTCAATTTCAAGCTACAAATCAAAGTTATGAAGCAAACATAGTTAGGTAAAACTTTATAGATTATGGTGGAAAATTCAGAACTAGAGTTCGACCAAGAGCAAAAGCCAACATTTCAGCAAGTCGAAGCCCCAGAGGGAGAATTACATTTGCGTTTTTTTGTAGCCTCTGGTATGGAGTTTGCGCTTCCAGCTATAGGAATCAAAGAAGTACTTGAATATGCTCCAGATCGAATTAATCCTATGCCCAATGTATCCTCTTTACTTCTAGGCACTATTAATTTGAGAGGTAGAGTAGTCTGGGTTGGAGACTTAGGGCAGCTCCTAGGTGAGCCGATTCCGATGAGTACCGATCGTAACAACAACGATGTATCAATTATTGCGGTCGAAGATCAAGGTTTAATTTTAGGTCTAGCCATAGAGCGAATTGGAGTCATAGCATGGCTCGATCCAGATGAACTCAAAGCTTCAAAAACTCTGCCTGATAGTATGGCACCTTTTATTAAGGGCGAGTGGTTGCTCGATCGAGACAATCAATCCCTTAAACTTTTAGATCAAGTCAGTATTTTACGCTCCGCACGTTGGGCATCTTAGTGCTGTCACCTTAAAGTAGCGTTTTAACCGAGTATTTTAATTAATATGTATATAGGCATCAGACTCAGGAGAAAGTAAATGGCACCTACCACTCAAAACCAAAGAGATTATGAGAAAGCGTCTCTAGCATATATGCAGGGTGACTACCAAAATGCGTCCTCAATGACGGAAAAGCTCGTTAACGAATCACCTGATAATCCAACTTACCGCCTACTCAATGGACATATCAATCTAGTTTTGGAAAAGTATCAGTCAGCAGTAGAAGACTATCAAATTGTCCTACAGCTTACAAGCGATTCGGCAATTATCGAAAATGCTAATTGGGGTATGGAAACAGCACACGATCGCCTCAGACAAGATCGAGAAGATGACCTTGAGGATGTTGTAAATACCGAACAACAGTCATATCCTGAACCGACTTTCCCCGAACCCAATCAAGATTATGATTCGTTCAACAGCGGATTTGCCATGGACGATCTGGAGTTTGAAGACCCATTTTCCTTTGAACAAGACGAATTCATCACTCAAGCCACAAGCATTCAAACTACTCAGCGCACCTCTTTTCAGAATAATCCCACTACGCTCGAAATCGGCTCAAAAAGTCAACCTTCAACCCAACCCCCGACAGAGAAAGATCCCGATCCCAGCGACGCTAAGGTTGAATTTAATAGCTTTGACGACACTGAGGACTTTACCTTTAACGATTCGACCCCCGATCGCCAAGATCAATATCAAGACCAATATAATAGTGCAGCTAATCTTGAGAGTCGGTACGATAATGCTAACAACACCGATTACGCCGATTACAGTGATATCACCGAGGCTATAATTGCCGAAGCATCTAGCAAGAAGGAATCTGAGAGCGATCTGGTATTTATCAACGAATTTGATGATTTTGATAATTTATCCGATATCTCTGCGTTTCCCGGAGCATTTGATGATTCCGAAGCTACCCAGATGGTTACTGGTGGTGAAGTTAGTGGTTTTAATGTTTCGTCTAAGTCGGCTGTGGGCGGGACGTCAGAGACTAAAGAGTCGCAAAAACTGTTCGGCTCGTCTAATACTGCTAATGTTCCATCTAGATCGGTATCTCCAAGCCTTGTATCGGTAGATCCTCGAAAAAAGGGTATATTTTCTTTCTTTGATAATATGCCCCTTCAAGGTAAATCCTTATTTATATCGATTTTTTCTGGGGTAACTGCGGCGATCGCCATAGGCTTTATTGCAACTTCTACTGTGACCGATATCGTAACTAAAGAAGATCAGTTAAGCGTTTCTAAACAAGAAGTAATATCAAGAATCACCAGACTGAGTATACTAATGGCAGTGGTTGGCGGGTTAACCACAACAACTATTACGCTTTTAATCAGTCTACGCGCCCTTGGATTAATTAAACGAGCAACCGAAAATCTCCAGACTCAATTCGAGCTAGTAATTAGAGGTGATATGAATCCTAAAGCTATTATTTACTCCACCGATGAATTTGGGAAGTTAGCAAGTAGCTTTAACCAGATGATCCAATCGATCTTGAACAGTACGGTAGAAGCACAGCGTAAAGCCGAAGAACAAGAGCAATCCAAAGAAGACTTACAGCGACAGGTAATCAGACTCCTAGATGACGTAGAAGGGGCAGCTAGGGGAGATTTAACCGTTCAAGCTGAGGTCACAGCCGATGTGTTAGGTGCAGTTGCCGATTCATTTAACTTGACAATCCAGAACCTCCGAGAAATCGTGCAACAGGTAAAATTAGCGGCAAGACAAGTGAGCGAAGGGTCAAAAGAAAATGAAATCTTTGCTCGTAGTTTATCCTCTGATGCTTTAAGACAGGCAGAAGAGTTGAGCGTAACCTTAAATTCGGTTCAGGTTATGACTGAATCTATTCAACGGGTGGCAGAAAATGCCAGAGAGGCGGAGCAAGTGGCTAAATTGGCTTCTCAAACTGCCCTTAGAGGTGGAGAAGCGGTAGAGAGAACGGTAGCGGGTATTCTTGACATTCGCGAAACTGTAGCTGAAACCACGCGTAAGGTAAAACGGTTGGGCGAGTCATCCCAAGAAATTTCTAAGATTGTGGGGCTTATTTCTGCCATCTCTTCTAGAACAAACCTTTTAGCCTTAAACTCTAGTATTGAAGCAGCTAGAGCGGGCGATGCAGGCAGAGGATTTGCGATCGTTGCGGATGAAGTAAGGCAGTTGGCGGATCGGGCAGCCAAAGCATCAAAAGAAATCGAAAAGATTGTATTACAAATTCAAAGCGATACAGGATCTCTACAGCAAGCAATGGATAAGGGTACTCAACAGGTTATCGATGGAACTAAGCGGGCAGAACAGGCAAAACAGTCTCTAGTTGATATTATTCAGGTATCTCAAAGAATTGATGGGTTAGTAAGATCGATTACTGAGGATACAATTAAGCAAACTGAAACTTCAAGAACGGTGGCTCAAGTTATGCAATCAGTCGAACTTACAGCCCAAGAAACGTCCCAAGAGTCACAGAGGGTATCTGCGTCGCTCCAAAATCTTGTAGGTGTTGCTCGGAGCTTACAGGAATCGGTAGAACGTTTCCGAGTCGATTCTGATCATACTGGAGACAGAGCGTAAGCTAAGTCATTCATTTTATAAGCATATTTCAAACATATCTTAAACGTATCTCTATAAGAAGAACCCACCATGAACACAGAACAACAGCAGCAGCGAATAATGGGCTATTTCATTGAGGAAGCCAAGGATCACCTAAATACGATCGAGCAAGGTGTACTGAATCTTCAAGATGTCTTGCTAGATACAGAAATGAGGAATGAAATGTTCCGAGCTGCCCATTCTATTAAAGGCGGTGCCGCCATGTTGGGCGTTGTCAGTGTTCAGCATATTTCTCATAGGCTAGAGGACTACTTTAAAATTCTCCAAGAGCACAGCAATATTCAAGTTGATGAGAGATTAAAAAGTCTGTTTTTGGCGGGATTCGATCGCCTACAAGAACTGATCGAACAACTAGAGGTAAATCTTAAGATTTCAGATGAGCTTGCCACTTCAGCTCTAGAGAGCGTCAAGCCTATATTCCTAGAATTAGAATCTCACCTAAGCAGATTAGTTGATGGAGGCGATAGCGACACCAGTAACAACTTAAGTACATTCCAAGTGGAAGTTGCTAATAAGCTTCGAGATATGCTACAGCTTTTCAAACAAGAAGAGACTATATCGTCTAGACACGAGCTCGAATCGATCTGTACGGAACTGTTAACTATTGGAAGAAATCTACATCTAGAGAACTGGTGCGAATTAATTATGACGGCAAAAGCCGCGATCGCCTTTGAAGATAATTCCTATCGTACGCTTGCTCCAATTCTTATTAAATACATAAAACAGGCTCAAGACCTAGTACTAGAGGGAAAAGATGCGAATATTACTATCTCCTCAGAATTGCAAGCTTTAATTCCTACTACTGCGGCAATTACAAGCTTTACTGACGATGAAGACATGACTATATTCATGGATAACATATCAGACTTAGATTCTGGTGATGTGTCGATGGATGAGCTTTTCAGTGATGCTGGGATAGAATTTGATGATATTAGTTCTGACTTTGATGATTTATCGGATTTATTTGAGAATGAACCTGCGATCGCTTCTGGAGAAATACCAAGCGAAACAACTGAAGAAATAGCAGAAACAATTGATTTCAGTAATGAAGAAGTAGACATCAACTATAACTTTGACCTAGAGCTAGAGAGTTTATTTGAATCTACCCCCGAAGATTTAATTACATCTGAAGACGCTGAATTTGCCGACTTTGGACTAGAAGATCTACTGCAAGATTCAATTACAGATAATACAGATAATGTAGATGAATCCGAGCAAAACTCGCAGCAAGATATTAATTCTATTCAAGACGATGATTTAGGGCTAGAGGATTTTTTCTCTGCCACTGATGAAGATAATTTAGAATCATTACAGTCCATAGATGTTGGAACATGGAGTGGAGATGTTTCTGAGAATATTACATCGGGTGATTTCTTCGATGAATTTATAGATGAATTTTCGATGGTTACTGAAGTGACGGAAGTTGATGAGGAGTCGAAAAATTCAGACGAATTTCAATCACTTTCTGAAGATATTAGTTTTGAAGATATCAGTACAGAAGAATCTATTGAAGATGATTTCCTCCTTGGTAGTGATTTCCTTACAGAAGATGAGCTCCCCATTGGCGATCTGTCGATCGAAGATCGAAATGAAGATAGAGTAGTTGATAATGATATTGCCGACTTTGCTGAATTTAGCGGTGGTGAATTTAATGTAACCGATGAGCCTGTTGAATCTGTAATTATTATTGATGAATTCTTCAATCTAAATCAATCCGAACTAGATCTAGATGAAGTAGCATCGGAGCAAGAGTTTGACGGAAATATTGCCGACTTTGCTGAATTTAGCGGTGGTGAATTTAATGTAACCGATGAGCCTGTTGAATCTGTAATTATTATTGATGAATTCTTCAATCTAAATCAATCCGAACTAGATCTAGATGAAGTAGCATCGGAGCAAGAGTTTGACGGAAATATTGCCGACTTTGCTGAATTTAGCGGTGGTGAATTTAATGTAACCGATGAGCCTGTTGAATCTGTAATTATTATTGATGAATTC
>CAZLKI010000076.1:0-11473 GCA_964560035.1 uncultured Synechococcus sp. | reverse complement strand
GTTTCTTGTAAGGGTATCTGCGATCCGCTAAGTAGATTGTTCGCTCTCGCTTACCTCCTTATATCCCACGGTTAAAACCGTTGGGTTTTACGGCGATTCTTATAAATAACTCAGTTGTCGCTGTCATTGAAGCAGGAAAGGCAGTAGTAATTGCTAACTCTGAAGAAGGAAGAACCATACCTTTAGTAATTAGTTTTGGTAAAGATGTAGATGTTGAATCGTAATCATTAAAAATACTTAAAAAAGCTATAAAGGTTTAGGTAGATTGCTTTTGAGGTAATCCTAACATTACGGCTATGCTAATATCCGATTTCTGGGGCTTGATAATATGATTTAAGAATTTTAAGCTAATTGCAAGTTGCTATAAGTTATTGATGTGTTAAGTTAATATCAGAAATTATCTAAATCGGAGTGTTGTTATGACAATCTCTGGCGATCTGAAACTAATCTCCACAATTGAATCCCTAATTGAATATGATGACTACCCAGATGAGGACTTTCTTCCTATGCCCGAAGGCGATAAGCAACGCCGAAACCTCAGCTATACAACCGAAGCTTTAAGGCTATGGTTTGAGAAGCAGGAGAATGTCTATGTTTCAGGAAATTTGTTTATCCGTTATCTAAAACAGGGTGTAGAAAAAAAAATTGCCCCTGATACTTTTGTCGTATTTGGTATGAGTTCTGAAGATCGAGTTAGTTACAAAATTTATGATAAAGGGGGAAAAGCTCCAGACTTTGTTTTAGAGGTTACATCCAAAGGAACGGTGAATAAAGATCGAGACCAGAATCCCTTAATTTACAAAGATTTGGGCGTAAAGGAATACTTTCAATACGATCCGACTGGTGATTATTTAAAGCCGATACCATTGCAAGGAGTACGTTTAGAGCAGGGGGAATATGTGAAAATTCCCTACGGAATGCGTTCCAATGAAGCTTTAACTCTACCCAATCATATTTTATCTTTGCATAGCGAAGTCTTAGGTTTGGATTTGTGTTTATATCCTGATAAGGGTTTTCGGTTTTACGATCCAATTTCCCATCAAATTTTACGTTCCTATGCTGAATCTGAGTATGAGCGATCGCTAGAGCAAGGAGCAAGATTTCAAGCCGAATTAGAGCGAACCTTTGAACGAGAGGCAAGACGTGATGCAGAGGCGATCGCTGAACAAGAACGCCTTGGTAAAGAGCAAGCAGAGCAGAAAGCTCAACGACTGGCAGAAAGGTTGAGGTCGTTAGGAATTGATCCTGATGAAGTGTAAGCAGAATTTCAGTTGGATTGAGTTAACTTAGAAGCTGAAATTAGTTACGCTCATTTCACCATGCTAAGATGTTCGGCTAGATGTAGTTAAGCTAGAGATTTGAGCAACTATTTCCCAGACATGAGCCAACTAAAGCTAGGATATTAGGCATAATAGGTAAATTGTAGGAATTATTCGTCAATGGGTAAGATAGTAGGTATTGACCTCGGTACAACTAACTCAGTTGTCGCTGTCATTGAAGCAGGAAAGCCAGTAGTAATTGCTAACTCTGAAGGAGGAAGAACCACGCCTTCGGTAATTAGTTTTAGTAAAGACGGCGATCGCCTTGTGGGGCAAATGGCAAGACGACAAGCGGTGATGAATCCTGATAATACTTTTTACTCGATTAAGCGATTTATTGGGCGCAAACACAGCGAGCTAACTAATGAGGCAAAACGAGTGCCTTACAGTGTCCGCCGCGATGAAGTCGGTAATATAAAGGTTAAATGTCCGCGCTTAGAAAAGGATTTTTCACCCGAAGAGCTTTCGGCGATGGTGATTCGGAAACTTGTCGATGAGGCAACTCGCTATCTAGGCACACCTGTCACTGGGGCTGTAATTACCGTACCTGCCTATTTTAACGATTCCCAACGCCAAGCCACTAAGGATGCAGGTAAAATTGCGGGGATCGAGGTCAAGCGCATTATTAACGAGCCGACAGCAGCTTCTCTGGCGTATGGGCTAGATCGAAAAGACAATCAAAGAATTTTAGTGTTCGATCTGGGCGGCGGTACTTTTGATGTCTCGATCTTAGAAGTGGGTGATGGCATTTTTGAGGTCAAAGCTACCAGTGGGGACACTCAACTGGGTGGTGATGATTTTGATAAGGTGATTGTTGATTGGTTGGCAGACCAGTTTTTAGAAGATCAAGGTGTAGATTTACGTAAAGAGCGGCAAGCACTACAAAGATTAACTGAAGCGGCGGAAAAAGCTAAAATTGAGCTTTCGACTGTGGGTAGTACTGAAATTAATTTGCCATTTATTACTGCTACAGCCGATGGCCCTTTGCATTTGGACACCACTTTAAAGCGATCGCAATTTGAACGCATCTGCCAAGATTTACTAGAACGCCTAAATTTACCCCTCGAAAAAGTTTTTAAAGATGCCAAGCTGAGTCCGCGCCAAATTGATGAAGTGGTTTTAGTTGGGGGTGGTACCAGAATTCCTGCGATTCAAGAGCTAGTCCAAAAATTAATCAATAAACCCGCCAATCAAAGCGTTAACCCTGATGAAGTCGTAGCTGTGGGTGCAGCCATTCAAGCTGGGATTTTATCGGGCGAAGTTAAAGATGTTTTGCTTTTAGATGTTACGCCTCTATCCATTGGGGTCGAAACTTCGGGGGGACTAATTAATAGACTCATTCCTCGGAATACCACCATTCCTACCCGTAAAGCCGATTTATTTACCACTGCCGAAGATAATCAAACCTCAGTCGAAATTCATATCGTTCAAGGCGAGCGTGACTTAGCCGAAAATAACAAATCTTTAGGACGATTTAAGCTGAGTGGATTAGCACCGCAACCACGGGGCATGGCTCAGGTTGATGTCATGTTCGATCTTAATGCGGATGGAATTTTGGCAGTGACTGCAACCGATCGCCGCACGGGTGTAGAACGCAGAATTACAATTAAAGGGGCATCTACTCTCGATCCCAGTGAAGTCGAAAAAGCGATCGCCGATGCCGAAAAATTTGCTGACAAAGATCGCGCTAAAAAAGACCGCATTGAAAAACTAAATAAAGCCGATAGTCTAGTTGCAGCAGCCGAACGCCAACTCAAAGATATTGCTTTGAACTATGCCTATCAAATTAGTTTTGAGCGACGGAAAGAGATGGAAAAATATATTCGTAACTTACAGCAAGCGATCGCCTCCGAAGATGATTACAACATGGATCGGGCACAATCCGAACTCCAAGAAGCTGTCTATGATCTTTCCCGCGAACTTTACGAACAAAAATCCCTAGATGAAGAAGAAGGAGATTTATTCGGTGGTATCCGTGAAAGTATTTCTAATTTTACTAATCGGGATAAAGGCGATCGCGATAGTAAAGACTCAAGAGATGTAAGGGATTCTAGGGATACGAGAGATTCCAGAGATTCCAGAGATTCTAAAGAACCGAGAAGCCGCCGCCGTCCGACTATTACAGTTGATTATGATGACGATGATGATGAATGGGTATAACTAAGTGAGTAGAAATTAGAGTTTGCGCGATCGATCAAAAGATGAAGAATACTCGCCCTAAAACTGAATGGTTGGGTGATCATGCTAAATCTGCATCTAAATTTAAGAAGGGGAACAAAGCTGATAAAACAAGCTTCTGAAAGCCTTATTCGGAGATCTCTTCTAAAAACTGAATATTTTCATAGAGGTCTGAATATATTAAGGTCAAGTCCACACTGCTCAGATAAACTTCAGATTCATCAATATCTTCATTGGTGTTTGTAGGGATAAATTCCCAATTATTAGTTTGATGATTGCGGCGAAAAATATCTAAATTAGGACGATCTGGATCGATCAATATATATTCATCTAAAGTCTCAAGCCGAAAATAATTCCGAAATTTAATACCCCGATCGCGCGCCTCAGTCGAAGGAGAGATAACTTCTACAATCAGACATGGATAACTTACATATTCTCTAGCAAAGCGATCGCGAGGATCGCAAGTTACAACCACATCAGGATAGTAAAAAAGATTCATTTCCCGAATCATTACTTTGGCATCTCCTCCAAAAATGCGACAACCTTTTCCCCGTAAATGATTTTTCAGCAAAGCAATAAGATTAACGGCAACTTCATTATGCGGCAGAGTACCGCCAGTCATTGCCATTACTTCGCCATACTCATACTCGTACTTTTGGGGCTGTTGTTCTTCCCACTGCAAAAATTCTTGAGGCGATCGCTTATCTATCTCTTGTTTACTAAGTTTAGGAGAGGCAGTCATATTAATTTCATTCTTTGAAATATTTCACATTTTTCTAAATCATATATTCAAATCAATAGGACTTACGCAGCGTAAAAAGAAAACCTATATTTAAAGTAGGTTTGGGGCACAGCCCCAATCGAGGGCTTCGCCCTCAAACTCCCCCACACTAAGTTTCTATAACTTTGAGTGCGTAAGTCCTAATCAACCTAATATTAATGGCTAAGGGATTATTCTAAATTTGCAAAAAGGAATAGAGCGTGAAAGATTCTTTACGCCCCATCAACTTCTCGGAGGTTAGTTACGTTTCGATAGTGATATTTAAGAAGCCAAAGTACCAAAGTCCCAAAGTATAAGTACGGTGGCTCAACTATCCCGTTACGTTAGTAGAACATCATTTTACAAAGCCAGAAATTAAGCCGATCGCCGCCCCAGTCATAAGAATCCAAGTTGAGTTGATTTTTGTCGTAAATAGTAAAATACAACTTATTAGTGCCAAAACTAGAGTTAATATGTCAGTCAGGGATGTTCGTCCGAGTTGCAAAGTTACGACTACCATTAATCCTAAAGAAGCCGAATTCACTCCATCTAAAAATCCTGCCATGAGTGGCGATCGCCTGAGGGTTTCTAAAAATCGGCTAAAAACTGCCACAAAAATAAACGAGGGTAAAAATATTCCTACCGTTGCGGCGATCGCTCCTGCATTACCGCCAATTAAATAGCCGACAAAAGTAGCTGTCGTGAATACAGGTCCGGGCGTAAATTGTCCAACCGAGATCGCATCTAAAAGTTGTTGAGAAGTAATCCAGTGCGATCGTTCTACTAATTCTTTTTGCAAAAATGCCAATAAAACGTAGCCACCACCATACAGCACCGAACCGATTTTAAGGAAAGTCAAAAAAATACCGCTCCAAGTTGCAGGTTCCTTTTCAGCTAATTCAACGGCAGAAGTTACAGAATCAACCGAAGTAGGCAGAAATATTAAGGGCAAAGATGTCGGTGGCGATCGCCATTTTTTTAGTACCATCAATACTAAGCCAGAGCCAAACAACAAGAGAATTTCGTTAATACCTGCATAAAACAAAGCGATCGTCAGTACTAGAATCATCCCTGTGGAAATATTTTTAATTCCCGCCGTTCTCAGCTTCCAAAGAGCTTGGATCAAAATTGCAATAATTACAGGCTTAATTCCATAGAGCAGCGCGTTAAGTTGAGGAAGGGTCTGATACTGTTTGTAAATAACGGCAAAAATCCAAACTATGATTAGGGCAGGCAAAATAAAACAAGTACCAGCAACAATTAGCCCTCGCCAACCGCCCCGTTCTAAACCAATATGGATCGCGATCTCAGTCGAATTTGGACCTGGAATTAAATTTGCAAAGCCAATCATATCCATTAACTTCGGACGATCTAGCCATTGTCTGCGCTGCACAAACTCCTCATCCATCATGGCAATATGCGCCGCAGGTCCACCAAATGCTACGGTGCCAAGTTTGAGAAAAGCGATCGCTAACTCTTGTAATCTTTGCCGTTGTTGGCTCAAACTAAGTTGGCTATAATCAGACATTTTGCTTTTTTGAGGCTCTTAGTAAAATAATGAATATTCTCTTTGATAAAGGAATTGTTTAATAGGAATAGGACTTACGCACTCAAATTCACAGAAACTTATCGGGATGGAGTTTGAGGGCGAAGCCCTCAATTGGGGCTGTGCCCCAAAACCCCTTTAAATATAGGTTTTCTTTTTACACTGCGTAAGTCCTAAGGAATACGGATCGAACTAGAAGTCAGTATCTAAAACATCACTTTTAATTTCACCTTCAAGTTCGTTTTTAATTTCCAAGTACTTCTCTTTTACAGCTTTAATATCTTGCCACATCAACCATTTAGGGCTGCCTTCCTCTCGGCTAGACATGCGTAAAAGATAAGCAGGGTGGAAAATTGGCATAATCCAGCGTCCTTCCCATTGGCTCCACTGCCCGCGAATTTTACTAATGCCCCGTTTATCCCCCGTAATTGCTTTAACCGCCGTAGCACCTGTAAGCAAAATTATTTTGGGATCGACTAGGCGAATTTGTTCTAATAAATAAGGTTTGCAAGCTGTGACTTCTTCTTCGGTGGGAACACGATTGGCGGGAGGACGACATTTATTGATATTGCAAACATAAACATCTTGGGCGGGATCGAACTGTACTGATGTCAAAATTTTATCTAAAAGCTGTCCAGAACGACCCACAAATGGTAATCCCGTTTCGTCCTCACTTTCGCCCGGAGCCTCACCGATAATCATAATCGCGGCATGGCGATCGCCCCGTTCGACAACGACATTAGTTCGAGTTTTGGCTAAACCGCATTTCTGGCAAGCGATCGCCTCAGCTTTAAGCTCATCTAAATCTGCATAGACTTTTACAGGCAAAACATTTACTTCAGGTAGATTAGAAGCCTTGCGTTCTGACTGCTTTGTATTTTTTTGCTCTTGTTTTTTTTGTTTAATGTCGTCTAGTTCTGATGGCTCGTCTAAACCAAATAAACTAATTTGCTCGGATATTTTTTCTTCAGGCATTTTTTTTTAGATATTTTAATTCAGATCTAGATTTCAGACCCAGAGACAAGCTAAGTAATATTTGTAGAATTAAGTTGTATTGTAAACTTTTCACAAGCCCAATTGCTGAGATATTGAATGATTGAATTACTAGAAACAACAAGTCAGAATACAGAGTTAAGTAAGGTTCCAAATGAGAGTCTAAGTAAGGTTTTAACTCCCTCGGTCAAAGTTCATGGACTAAATTATTATTTTGGCGAAGGCGAACTAAAAAAGCAAGCACTTTTTGATATTAATCTAGAGCTATATCCGGGTGAGATTGTGATCATGACTGGACCTTCAGGATCGGGTAAAACTACATTACTTACTTTAATTGGGGCATTACGCACCGCCCATGAAGGTAGCCTGCAAGTTTTGAACCGTGAAATTATTGGCATGGGTAAATCGGAGTTAGTGAAAGTCCGAAAAAATATTGGATTTATCTTTCAGTCGCACAATTTGTTTTATTCCTTAACCGCTAGACAAAACGTGCAAATGTCCGTAGATTTAATGCCGAGCAATTCTAGACAGAAAGGATCGCAAAAAGCGGCTGATATTCTCGATAAATTAGGTTTAGGCAATCGTGTAGATTATCGTCCTTCAGAGCTATCGGGTGGACAAAAACAACGGGTGGCGATCGCTCGTGCCTTAGTTCACAGACCCCAATTAATCCTTGCGGACGAACCCACGGCTGCACTTGATAAACAATCGGGGCGAGATGTTGTAACTTTGATGCAAAAAATGGCAAAGGAGGATGGAATCACAATTTTGATGGTAACTCACGATAATCGGATTTTAGATGTTGCCGATCGGATGCTAAAAATGGTGGATGGTTCTTTAAGCGCAGATCAATCTGTCACTTCGCATACGGAATCGGGGATGTTGTAACTGGCTCCAGATCTGCTAAAGCTAAATCCGATCGATCGCTTGGTGAATTTTTGGATGAAATCTGGGATTGGGATAAATTATTAGATAAATTGCTAGTTAAATTAGGTTGCCTGCCTATTAAGCCCATCATGAAATACATGAGAATTATCTTAAAAGGTAATAAAGCCGCGATCGCTAAGCCAATTCTTCTCACAAATTGCCACAACCAAAACTGATTGGAAAACAGACGATTTGTAATATCTGTAACTGTAATCACTGCCCAATTATCCCACCGCCGCCAAGCCTGATATCGCTTTAACACAGCCATAGAGCCAATATCTTCGCCTTTAGTAAAAGCAGTTAAAATAATCTCGGCGATCGCTCCCGCATCTCTAATTCCTAAATTCATACCTTGCCCCGCTACTGGATGAGTAGTATGTGCGGCATCGCCAATTAAGGCTAAACGTGGCTGAATATAAGTTTGGCTGTGCATCCATCGAGGGTTGTAACTGGCACGAGTTTTACTTTCTAGCGTAAGTTTTCCCAAGTTTATGAGTAGCTCAGAGCCGATCCGAGAGCTTAACTCTTGCATAAATTCTCGATCGTCTAATGCCAAAAGCTGCGGAGCCTCAGAGTTTGTCGCCGTCCAAACTATACAAAAGCGATTTCCTTGCGGTAAAGGCAATAAAGCAAAGGGTCCACTGGGCTGAAATCTTTCGTAGGCAATATTATGATGCGGAAATTCAGTTTCGATCGTCACAACAATGCAGGTTTGGTCGTAGAGTTTTTCGGATGTAGGAATTTCGGCTAAGTTTCGGACTAGCGATCGCCCACCATCGGCACCTATAAGGAGTTTAGTTTCTAGCTTGGTAATTTGGCTGGCATGGTCGATTTTTACGGTTATATGGCGATCGGAGTCGGAGCAAATATCAACGATCTTGGCGGGGCAGATTAGTTCGATGTTAGGACAGGCTCGAATAAATTCCCATAGAGCAGCTTGCGTAACTTGATTTTCGATGATGTAACCTAATGCTTGTTGATTTATATCTTCACAATTTAGGTTTACTTTATGCTGATAATCGCCATCTGAGACTCGAATGCTATGCATAGGGGTTACGCCGCGATCGACCATTCCACCCCAAACACCAATCTTTTGCCAAATCTGACTAGAACCCAAAGCAACAGCACTAGCTCGTCCGTCCGCACTAAATTCTCCCTGCAACAATTCGGCTTTTGCCTCAATAATACCAACTTTTAATTGAGAAGCTAATTGAGGATTTGCACCCAAGGCACTGGCAAGACTAGCTCCCACCATTCCACCGCCCACAATTAAGACATCGTACATATTCTATTTAAAATTATTTTTAGAACTTTAATCAAATTTAATACTTACTCAAACTCGGCTTTATCTATTATTTTTAGCATTACTTAATTGAGTGAAGTACATATATCTTAACTAAACCTCAACATTCTTAGAGTGATTTTGTTTATTTGGAGATTTTTTGAGGATAACTAGACTAGCTTTTGCGGCGGTAATAAACTGATCACTTTAATTGCGCCTCCAATCAAGGTAACAATCAAAGATACTAAAACTCCGCGATTGATAAATTCTTGGTTATCTAAGCGTTTATCAATGCCGCTAACTTTTTGGTCTAAGGCTTTAATTTCCCCCGAAAACTTTTCATCTAAAGCTTTAATCTCGCCTAATAGTTCGGCTTGACCAATTTCTAGCTTAGTAAGTCTCTGCTCAATTTTTTCAATTTTTTGATTAATTTCGGCAAATTGTCGATCCATCTTTTGATTAATTTCGGCAAATTGTCGATCCATCTTTTGATTAATTTCGGCAAATTGCTTATCTACCTTCTGCTCAAAACGAAATAAAACATCTTCAAGGGAATAGGTGAGAGTTGGAGGGGTAGTTGTCATAGCTTTGGGTAAGTGCTTTTAATTTGGCTTTTTAATATATGGTACAAAAAAAGCCTTTAAGAACGCTCGCAATAATATGTAGAAATAATTAACCTATACAAATAGCAGCAATTCTCATTTTGAAAAATTAGTAGAATCCAAAGCTGAACTGAAACAGTTTAAACCTGCAACGAAGTAGTAAAAAGTCGATCTGAAGTACCTTTAACTCATATTTAGAATTGCGATACAAATAGTCTTGAACTACCACTTATTATTTTTTGAAATAACTGAAGCTTTTACTCCAGATTTAGGAGTCGTGAAACCTAGTAGTATTGAAGGAAGGCAGATTACACGATCAAATACCTCTAAAAAATAACTCCAGCTATCTGTAGTAATGCTTGTATGCTAATCCCTAACCCGATCGCAGTAATACAAAAGGCACTAAAAACTGGTAATCCTTTGAATAAAGTTACTTGGTTGGGGAGCTTTTCAAATAGTTGTTTAGCACTAACTAAAACTAACCCTAAAACTGTTAAAACCATTGCCAATCCGAGACTAAAAGCTAAAACTAAACCGAGTCCCAAACTAACTTGTCCTAAAGAAATGGCACTGAGCATTAAAACTAGGGCGGCGGGACAGGGTAAAATTCCACCCGAAATTCCTAAAGCTAAAAGACTTTTCATATTTACCTTTTCATCAGGCAGAGCATGGCTGTGATAATGTCCATCGCCATGATCGTGTTCGTAATTATGATTTTGTTCTAGACCCTGATGATCGTGCGTTGAGATAGAAGCTTGATTCCCATTCCGTCCCAACTTTTGACTAAACTTCTGCAAGAAAGGGATATGTTGAGACCTAGTTATAAATAAATTAAATCCGATCGCCAGCACTAATAACCCCGAAATAAAGTTAAGCCAAGGATAGATCTGTTCGGGCAGGATAAATTGATAGGCAAATAAAGCGACTAATCCTAAAGAAAATACTCCGACTGTATGGGTGATCGTAGTGGTTAGTCCTAAAATTAGAGCGTGACTGGCGGTGGCTTGGGCTCCTGCTAAATAAGCACCCACGATAGTTTTGCCATGTCCGGGCGAGAGCGCGTGCATAGCCCCCCACACAAATGCTCCAGCGATCGCTAAAAAGATATTTCCAGAGGCTAAACCTGCAAATCCAGATAAAGGGAAGTCTTGATTGGTAGGGCTAAAAGTAAAGTTTTCCAGATTGCCCCGATCGAGAATAGTGGTTAAGCAAGTGGCAGTAGAGACATTGGGCAGAAAGAAGTTGTAACGGATTTTGAATCCTTCTATGGTCTTTTGCCAAGTGTATTGCAACTCTAGGGTAGTGTGGGTAGTGCTGCTTCCTACTACTTTGAGCGTGGATGCGAGGTTAGCGGGATCGGAGGGCAGAATTTTGAGAGTGGGTTTTTGATTTAGGCGATCGCTGAGTCGAATGCGATCGCCTAAGAATTCTTCAAGTTCCGTATTATGAATCTGTAGTTCGTTCTTTGAAAGTTGATTATCTTTGTTGTCATCCACAAAAGCCAGTAACCCCGTAGGAAAAGTCAGCGTAATTTGGGTTTCAGTCGGGGACAATATCACCTCGGCTACAGATAAGTCTGCCCAATGGGAATAACTGGGATGAACAAAGGCAACAGAAACCAATAACGCCCAAATAAATGCCCACAAGAAAGTTTGGATTTTGAATCTTGCTTTATATACTAATTGGTACCATCTCTTCATCAAAATTCTCTCCAATTTCCTATTCTGATATCTTTGATACCTTATAATAATTTCTAAACCAACAATTTCTAAAGTCTAATACGCACTTGGGAAGTAAAAGATATTCAAAACCAGCAATTCTCATTATGGAAAATCAAGAGGTGTTTGGAGGGTGATGAAGCTCAAG
>CAZLKI010000075.1:1177-11520 GCA_964560035.1 uncultured Synechococcus sp. | reverse complement strand
CGGAGCGATTAATTGGGGAATTTTTAAAGGAACTTGGCGATCGCTCCACTAAAATTCAAATTGCCACTAAATTTATGCCTACGCCGTGGCGGTTTAATCCTCAAGTGATTAGGGATGCCATAACAAATAGCCTCAAGCGTTTACAAGCTGACAAAGTAGCTTTATATCAAGTCCATCAACCAATTAGCTTTTTAATTAGTCAAAAAGATTTAATGTATACCTTAGCAGATGAGGTCAAGAAGGGCAGAATTGAAGCGGTTGGTATAAGTAATTATTCTGCTACTCAGATGAGAGAAGCTCATGATTATTTGGCAGAAAAAGGCGTAAAACTGGCTGTAAATCAGGTTCGGTACGCACTTTTGAATCGCGAGATTGAAACTAATGGTATCTTGGAAACGGCGCGAGAACTGGGAGTAACGATCTTGGCATATAGTCCTCTGGCTCAGGGTTTACTCACAGGAAAGTATCGAGTTGGGGTAGATCGCCCTACGGGTGCTAGAAAGATCGATCCAAGGTTTAATTCTAAAGGCTTGGCTAAGATTGAGCCTTTACTAAAACTACTAGAAGAAATAGCAACTAAACACAGCCGCACGATCGCCCAAGTTGCTCTTAATTGGTTAATGTTTCAAAGTACCGATAAGTGTAAAGTTATTCCAATTCCAGGGGCTAAAACTGCTAGTCAAGCCGAACAAAATGCTGGAGCGTTGGGCTGGTCGATTAGTCCCGAAGAAGCTGAAAAATTGGGACAAGTTAGTAAGCTGTGTAAAGATAAAAGCTGACTAAATCTTACACTTCATGGCAAGAGACTTATTTCATAATGCGGTCAAAAATGCCTTAATTACTCATGGGCACCTCTAAAAATCCAAATTTCTCGAATATGAGCAACGAGAGATCAGTACTTTCAGCCTAGTTTTTTTAGTCAAATAGTAATTAATAGAGATGCCCTCATGTTACGCAGTCTGAATTTCTTGTAGTAACGTAGTCTCAAAGAGGCAAATACCACAAGGTTTAAAGCTTTAATTGAGTACAAACCTAATTAAAACGTTGATCGAATCAAATTGTTCTGCGTAACATCAGTTAATTAAAGAAGGCTGGAGGACTACCAACGATCCATTATTTTTAAAAGTCGGAGATGTTGAAATTTTCATAGATCTTGGAGCCGAAAAACTAATTGCCGCCGAGCGCAACAATGAAAAAATTGCAGTTGAGATCGAGAGTTTTGTCGGCAATTCGTCACTAGCTGACTTTCATTTGGCGATTGGGCAATTTCTTAATTATCGGGTAGCTTTAAAAGTATAAGATCCAGAACGAAAACTATTTCTAGCAGTTCCAGATATTGCATACACAAGCTTTTTTCAAAAAGAGTTTGCTCGGATGGTCATCACCGAATATCAACTCGATATTTTTGTTTATGACATTAGAAATGGGGTAATTATTACATAGAAAAGCTAGCAAAAATCCCTAACTATCGCACGATCGTCAAAGAAATTCTTAACTAATACGCCACCTACCAGCCTTGCTTACGGTGAAATCGAAATCCAAACTCTATTTGACACAGAACACGATCGTTATCAGGTTTTAGGTATTGGTTGGAATAAAAAAGAACGCATTTATGGTTGTTCAATGCATTTAGATATCAAAAATGAAAAAGTCTGGATTCAAATTAATAATACAGAACTAGATATTGGTCAAGCTTTAGTTGAAATGGGTATTGCCAAAGAGGATATTGTAATTGGTTTTCAGCCTGTTTACATCCGCCAGATTTCAGGATATGCAGTCGCCTAAAATTATTTATACAGAATTATCTCCAAGCCAGCATTCCATCTCCAAAGGAGTAAAACCGATATTCTCGAGCGATCGCCTCTTGATACAAATCAAATAATTTCTCCCTACTGCCTAAAAACGAAGCAACTAACATTAACAGGCTAGATTTGGGTAAATGAAAGTTAGTAATTAAGCCGTCTAATACTTGCCATTCATAGCTGGGATAGATCATTAATCCTGTTTTACCCTTGTAAGGCTGCATTCCAGAAGTCTCGATCGCCCGTGCAGATGTAGTCCCAACACCAATAATTCTGCCACCGTTGGCTTTTGCGGTTTCGATCGCGGCGATCGCTTCGGGGGAAACTTCGATCCATTCTTGATGGATTTGGTGCTCGGTAATATTTTCTACTTCCACAGGGCGAAATGTGCCGATGCCAACGTGTAAGGTGACAAAAGTATGATTGACTCCCATGTCCTTTAGCTCATCTAGCAATCTGTGGGTAAAGTGTAATCCTGCGGTGGGGGCAGCGATCGCTCCTTCAGTTTGAGCATAGACAGTTTGGTATTGATCGGGAGTGGATTGGGAATTATCAATGTAGGGTGGTAAAGGCATTTCACCTAGTTCGGCTAAAATTTCCTCAAATGTTCCGCCTTGGGGTAGTTCAAATAATAATTCTCGTGCTTTTGTAACTTCATCGAGCCTAATTACAGTTGCTTTAAGGCGATCGCTAAATATAATCTCACTGCCTGCAGGAAATCTTTTGCCCCGTTTAACCAATGCTAACCAGCGATTTAATCCCAATGGCTCAATTAGTAAAATTTCTACTTCTGCCCCCGAAGATTTATGACCATGCAGCCTTGCTGGAATGACTTTGGTATCATTGAGGATTAGTAGATCTTGCGATCGTAAAAACTTTGGTAAATCCCAAAAATGATGATGAGCTAAAGTGTCTATATTTCTATCTGTGCCAACTACCATTAATTTAGAGCTATCTCTAGGTACAGTCGGGTTTTGGGCAATGCGATCGGAGGGTAATTCGTAGTTATAACTACTAAGTAAAAGGTCAGAATCCATGATTATCAGTAAGGCTAAAGCAACAGAAATTTACACAATGGATACTGGAAACAGTGGTATATAAAGAGTAAGCCATAAACAAATTTTGAGTTTGCGCTAACTTAATCGATCGAAATACAGTCATTTATCTAAAAATCCCCAGAGAGATTTCCAATGCAATATTTAATGACGGATCTACATCAACGATTCATCGGCTCCTTGAACCGTAATACCCCACTGGTGATCGGGGAAACTCTACAAGTGGGTGAACCTGATTCGGTCAAGTCCTATACGGTCGTTGGTATTGATGCTTCTCGTAGTCGAGATCGAAATGTCAAGGCTGTGACTGTAATTGCGTGTAGTAATTCTACAGCCCAAGCAGCCCCAAATGAATAAGCCCATAGAACAAATCTGACAAATAAATTTAATATCAAACTACCTATTTAAGATTCTAACCAACTTAGTAGGTTTTTTTGTTGTGTAGATGTAGGATTTTTAATTTCAGAAATTATATAGCGATCGCAAATTGGATCGCCTAGTTTTAAACTTACCGTCCTTAATTGGTCTTGTTTGAATAAAGCAATCGTAATTTCTTGCCCAGACTTAAAGTCTTGGAGGCGATCGCTAAATGAATCAGCCGCAACTCGAAAGTTATTAATCGCTAAAATTTCATCACTCGGATCGATGCCAACTAATTGTGCGGGAGAATTTGGATCTACGGATTTAACCACAGTCATACCATGATGAGAACGGACGGATAAACCTGTATAAACCGATTTCAAGGCGTATCCAGAATTAAGCTGCAAGCCAAAATGCTCAAAGTAATAGTTGTAATCTAGCTCGTCAGTGCTATGAATATATCTATTAAAAAAGTCTTGAAGATCTACCCCTGCAACGGTTTCAATTACTTTGTATAATTCGCCTTCGGTGTAGCCAATTTCTGTTCCACTTGATTTTCCATAGTATTGCCAGAGCGATCGCATCACATCATCAAGCGATCGGCAATTTTGAGTAGCGATCCGAATTGCCAAATCTAGCAGCATTGAAACTAATTCACCTTTGAGATAATAGGAAATTTGACTATTAGAGCTATTAGCATCAGGACGATAGAGTTTAATCCAAGTATCGAAACTAGATTCATATAGCGACTGTACCTGACGACCGTGAGTAGTTTGGAGCCGAGTAATTGTTTCTCCTAAGTTTTTAAGAAATTGCTCTTTGCCATAGATTTTTGCCCTCAAAGGCATAATCCGATCGTAATAGCTTGTAGCTCCCTCAGCAAACCAGAGCGATGGAGTGTAGTTTTCTCTGTCGTAATCATATTTTTCTAGTGCTTTGGGGCGAATGCGCTTGACATTCCAAGTATGAAAAAACTCATGGGCAACAAGATTGATAAATTTTAAGTAACGATCGCCCTGAAAGTTAAAGCGTGGATAAATTAACGAACAACAATTTCTATGCTCCAAACCACCGTAACCATTAGCTAAATGCAAAATAAATAGATAGCGATCGTAGGGCAATCCGCCAAAAAGTTCAGCTTCAGTCTCAATAATTGCCTTGGCATCCTGCTCGATTTGATTGATATTAAGATTTCCTTCGCCCCAAATAACTAATTCGTGGGGTTTACCTAGCACTTCAAACTTGACTTGGGTATGCTCACCAATCTCAAAGGGGCTATCAACTAAAGTATCAAAGTTCTCAGCCCAGAAAATATGTGGATGATTCTCAAAATGCGGTAAGGCAGTAGCAATTTTCCAGTTTTCTTTAGGAATCGCTATTTCTACCGTGAAGGGACGCTCCTCGAAATTAGGCACAAACATGAAGGTTGCAGCCCCGTTAAAATAACCATGACTGGCATCTAAATGATTGGTACGGACAGTTAGTTCGTTAGCAAAGATTTTGTAACTAATTTGCAACGGCTGCTTTAGGGATTCAATCTGCCAGTGATTTTTGGTAATTTTTTGCCAGTTTAAGTTTTTGCCCTTATCATTTAATGCTTTAAAATCTTGGAGATTCTTAGCGTATTCCCTTACTAAATAAGACCCCGGCGACCACACTGGCAAATGCAAATCTATGTAATCTTCTTCCCAATCGGAAATAGTAAGCTGAATATTAAAGAGATGATTCTCTGGTTGTGGCATTGAGACTAGATATTGCCAAGGCTGAGACATATTAATGACTTCTTACTAATAAATAGTTAAGATATATTTCCTCCCTACTGTAGAAATATATCTAATTAGAATGGGGTAAGCCTCCCCATATTACTAATCTTTAACTAGAAAGGGAGTAGATAGAAATAACAAAGTATTCTTTAGTTTAATCCGAAGATTTGAAATTTCATCATAATGAACAAAAAGTCATCATAATATCCTATGAACTATAGCTCTGCCCTCTCATAAAATTTTGAATCACTTGATGGTACTGATTAGAATCGATAAGATCGTCATGTCCTACATCTGTCAGCATAATTAGATATTTAGGATTCGGTGCAGCGTTATAAAGCATTTGACTCATGTAGCTAGGAATCTGTCGATCTTCAGTCCCATGAATAAATAAAACAGGCATTTTTAGCGATGGTACTTTAGCGATAGATGCAAATTTTTGATTTTGGATTAGATCTAAGGGAAAAATCCCTAATCCGTATTGGGATACCAATTCTTTTAAAGTACTAAACGAACTCTCAACAATCAATCCTGCCGCCTGTGGGTGTTTAGAAGCTAGATCGATCGCGATCGCTCCACCTAAGGAATGTCCAAAAATGATTATTTGGTTCGATCGAATTTGCTTTGTGTTAGTTAGATCCCTCATTCCGCTCTAAATTTGAGGCAAAAATAATTAAAATCCCAAAATGCATATTTAGCAATAGTTTCACGAGAGGAGGTAAGTAACAGTTACTTATGTCAGTGCCAGTTAGCGAAAATAATTGAGAACAAAAGTCATTTGTGATCGCTGGAAGCCTTATTCCTCCTTGCGAAATGTAATTATTTTCAGAGCTTAATTAAGAGCGGAATGTGCGTTCAGGTATTAGCTTTAGATTTTCTGGATAGTATGCACGTTCGCGATCGCGGATTGAAGGGATTTGAGGATGGAGATATTTGAAAATATGCTCGTAATAATGGATTTAAAATTGGTTTCTAAAGATTCAGATTTTTACCGACATAGCTTATTCTATGGACAACCACCTAAACTCGTTTGGTTGCGAATTGGCAATTGTAACCAGTATTGCTCTCATAACTTTAATAACTAGGCACAAAGAGCAAATTTATGCATTTGATCGTGACCCATCTCAGTCTATTTTGATACTTCCATCTTCTAGATAGATTGCTTGGTTATGTTCAAGCTCGCCTCAAAAATATTACTCCTTACTTTTACCGTAAAATTGATAGATTATTTTTTGACTAAACAACAAATGCAACAAATTACCTCCATTAGTTGTTAATGTATCTATTATTTAGTCTAAATAAATTGATTTGAGATCAAAAAATGGAAGAAAAAGCTATTAGTGAAAATGAAATTAAGCAATTTTTAGATTCTCAATCCGATTTTTCTTTGGAAATGAAAGTATTTAGTTATTTAACTGAGATTGGTTTTCAAGCGGAACATGGAGGTACTTATACAGACCCTGTAACTGAAAAGCCTAGACAGTTTGATATTCGAAGTACGAGAAGAGTTTGGAATAAAGTTATTAAACTTACAGTTGAGTGTAAAGCTCTCTCAACAGAATTCCCCTTTGTGATACAGCGAGTTCCAAGAACGGAAAAAGAAAACTATCATGAGATTTTGTCTTGTTATCCACCTTCTAATGACTTAGATAGAATTTTTAGTAACTCTAAAGTATTGAGATTGGATTCAAAAATATATCCAAAAAATGATTTTGTTGGTAAATCCTCAAATCAAATTGGAAGAAAAAAGGGAGAGCTTTTCGGAAATGATTCCGAGATATACGATAAGTGGGCTCAATCAATCTCTTCAGCATACGACTTAATAGTTGAATCACCTAGCGAAAGAGAAAAATTCAACTTTAGTGAGTATTTTATTGTAATATTTCCCATCGTTGTAGTTTCTGATAAATGTCTTTGGAGTGTCGATTATGATAATCTCGGAAACAGAATATCAGATCCTAAAAATATTGATGAAGTAGAATTTTACATTGGAAAAAAATTTTGGAAAAGAGGGCAAACTTGCTCTGAATATACAATAAGTCATCTCAAAGTTCTTACATTAAATGGGTTTAAGAAGTTTTCGGAGATGATCAAATCCAACGATTTGTTTTTTTGGGATAAAGTATTTCCTTCATATCTAGGAATGGGATAAAAATTAAATTAGATAAAAGGTTACCCTTAAAAGATCAAGTTTTGGATTTATAAGGCGATCGCTCGACTAATTTACTTTAACTTTAAGCTTGCTCAGGTTCAAGTTTGAATTTCAGAAAGCGATCGCTAGTGAATGGAGTTGCGAAAAGAAGTCTCAGATTTATCGGAGGATATGTCACGAAATGGCAAACCCTAAAGAAATTAACGGCGGGATTGCCAGTGCCAGCAAACAACTACTAATTAAAATTATTGTCGGTACAGCTAATGTCGCCAATGCCTCAGAAATTCGTAAAATCTGATGACATCCACTGTAAAGAATCAAAATAAAGTAGCAAGCACCAACTACTGTTAAACCTGCTAACAAAAACAAATTATCAATTTCGATAAATACGATCGTCGCCACAACTAAGCTTAAATAACCAATTGGCAATAAGATCGCACCCGATACAAATAAATCCCCAATCCAATTACCTTTTCCCTGAAAAATATTGCGAACGATAAAACTGGATATGACAAAACTCAACCATGCGATCGCTCCAATTGCCAACAAAATTGGTAATGAAACGGTTATATAATTGGCAACTTGGCGCAGAATAATAAAGTTTCCTAGAGCAAAGCACAGATCGAAAATTACGGCAAAAATTAACCCTACGGCGATCGCATTATTTCGAGTCAGTCGCGCATAGGCGGATCGCATTCCCCCCATCGGATTAAAAATCGAACTAATCAAGCTAATAAATACATCCCCAAATAACGTATTTATGCCAAAATTACGGCTTTCTTTTCTAATTTCTTCGACTGCAAGTTTGTAATTAAAATCATCACCCTGTTGGGCAAATATTTGAGCCGCTTTTTGTAAATCTGAGATCGCCGCTTTTTTATTATTTAAGTCTGCGTAAGTAACACCTCTACAGTAAAATGCCTGCCCGTAGTTATATCTAAGTTTTAATGCTTCGGTATAATCCTCGATCGCCGCTTGAGCATATCCGAGCTTAGACCTTGCCAGTCCACGATTGTAGTAAGCATCAGGAATTTTAGAATTAAGATAAAGTGCTTTAGTGAAATCCTTAATTGCTTCCGATGGTTCGCCTAATTTGTAATAACAAAGTCCGCGTTTATTGTAGGCATCGGCATAGTTTTGATTGATGGCAATTGCTTGGTTGTAGTCTTTAATTGCTGCTTTATATTCACCACCTTGGGATTTTTTTAGTCCTCGGCTATAACAATTATCGGCATCTTTATTAGTGTTACTGCTGTGATGGTTAGTATTAGAAGGCTCAAAATTCATATAGTCGTAATGCGATCGCTGCTCGGTATCAGAAAGTACCCGATATGCCTCATTAATTTTTCTAAATTTATCCACCGATGTAGCGTCTTGGGGATTTAAATCAGGATGATGTAGACGAGCCAAATTTCGATAGGCATCTTTAATCTGTTTAGCAGTTGCTTTTGGGTCAACGCCCAATATTTGGTAGTGATTAGGATTTGCCACTTAGATCAACACACACTTAAATCAGTTCACGATCGTTACACACAAATAATTTGCTTTGCGCTTGTTTAAAGATTACAGGATCTTAATTTTGTTATCTAGTCTAACTTGGATTGCTGGCTTGAGTTTGTAGCTAAAAATATCAATATAAATATAAATTGCCTTTCTAATTAATATTACTACCAGCGATCGCCACCCTATGCTCAAAATGGGCGATAAAAGTCGAGTATTTATCCTTTAAAAAATTTCCGATCTTTAGTTAAGATACTGGCATAACTATCTTTTCTTAACTATCTTTTCTTAAAATAGATGATCCAAAAATCAAAGCCTGCGATCGCCGAAAAAAGAATGACATTTCATAATCTAAGCTGGCAGGCATATAAACAAATAGCCAATGCCCTAGGTGAAAGCACCAGAGCGAGATTGACTTACGATGATGGCACCTTGGAGATTGTTATGCCTTTAGAACTTCATGAATTCTCTGGCATTATGTTTGGGCGGTTTGTTTATGCCCTTGTAGTCGAACTAGGATTATCAATTAAATCGATGGGTTCTACTACATTAGACCGCGAAGATTTATTAAAAGGAGTTGAGCCAGATCAAGCCTTCTATATCCAAAATCAACCACTTGTCAAAGGGCGAGACGTAGATATCTCTAAAGATCCTGCCCCAGATTTAGTCATTGAAGTAGATATTACCCATTCTGATATTAAAAAGGTCGCTTTATATGCCAGTCTTGGGGTACCAGAGTTTTGGCAGTATAACGGGCAGGTGTGGAAAATTTATCAGCTTCAAGGTACTGGAGAATATCAAGAACAATATCAAGAAGTAGAAGTTAGCCCAACATTCCCAAGTGTTCCCAAAGAAAGACTTTATCAATTCTTAGCCGAAGCAAGAGAAGATGAAATTGGTGCAGAAGTTAATCTGAGAAGATGGATAAGAGAATCAGGCGCATCCTGAAAGGAATTACCCTCGATCGAGAATTTAATCAAATCTGATATCTGAATAAATAAAAGCACGAAATTTTAATTGTTATGCACTATGCGATCGACTTTGGTACCAGCAATACTGTAGTTGCCAGAATTAATGATAATGGCGAAATTGAGACTCTCAGACTAGAACATTTGAGTCAATATCAGCTAAATAATCCGCCCCTAATTCCTAGCTTAGTATTTGTTGACAATGCAGCATCGGCTGAAGTTATCATCGGTCAATCGGTGCGAGATCGCGGCTTAGACTCTAAGAATAACCAACTAAATAACCAGAGATTTTTTCAAAATTTCAAACGGGCGATCGCTCAACCCCTAACAGGATTTGTCCCAGAGCTAGATGGCATCCAAGTAAATTCGGCGATGATTGGCGAGTGGTTTTTAGGAGAAGTAATTAAGCAATTGCCAGATATTACCTCTTTAGTAATCACAGTACCTGTAGATAGCTTTGAACCCTATCGGTCATGGTTAGCAGAAATATGCACACAGTTAGCTGTAAAAGAAGTTCGGATTTTGGATGAACCAACGGCGGCGGCTTTAGGCTACGGCTTGACCGCAGGAAATGAAACCGTACTGGTAATCGATATGGGCGGCGGGACATTGGATATGTCTTTGGTTAAACTTAACTTTAAGCATGAAGATGATGCGGATAAACCACGTAAGCTCGGATTTTTATCCTTTTATTTGTTGAAGTGGGGCGATCGCTCTGTAGGTAATCAAGCAGGTAATCAAGC
>CAZLKI010000075.1:0-1077 GCA_964560035.1 uncultured Synechococcus sp. | reverse complement strand
AGGTAATCAAGCAGGTAATCAAGCCAGTAATCAAAATACTCAATCGATATCACCCATTGCTAAAGTCATCGCCAAAACAGGACAAAATCTCGGTGGTATTGATATCGACAATTGGCTGGTGGAATATTTTCATAAATTTCAAGGATGCCCCAAAAATTCTTTAATACTTAGGTTGGCGGAAAAGTTAAAAATTACCCTTTCCAAATCAGAGAAAGCCACAGAAGTATTTTTTGATGACGAAACTTTTATGAGCTATAACCTAGAACTAGAGCGATCGCAATTTCAAAATATCCTGCAAGAACATAACTTTTTTACCCAACTCGATCGGGCATTAGCCCAAATTAGACAGCAAGCACAACGACAAGATCTGGAACTAGAAAGCATTGAAGCCGTTTTATTAGTTGGTGGCACCGCACAAATTCCCGCCGTGCAAAACTGGATCGAGCAGTATTTTCCATTATCCAAAATTAAATCTGCTAAACCCTTTGAAGCGATCGCGCATGGGGCTTTAGACCAAAGATTTCAGCTTCAAGATTTTCTCTATCATAGCTATGGCGTACGTTACTGGGATAAGCGATATCGGCAGCACAATTGGCAACCTATTATCAAAGCAGGAGCAACCTATCCCACGCAGCCCATCGAGCTAATTTTAGGTGCATCCCAAGTCGATCAGCCCAGTATTGAATTGATAATTGGTGAATTAGGAGAAACTAATATAGAAGTTTATTTTGAGAGCGATTCCTTAATTACACGTAATCTCAAGCATTCTCAAACTGTGGCACAGCCTTTAGGTGAAGAGGTTATTGCCCATCTCGATCCCCTCGGACAAGTAGGGATCGATCGCCTGAAAATATTGTTTGTAGTTGATGCCCAACGGACTCTGCACATTTCGATTGAAGACCTACTGACAAAAAAACTAATCTTACAGGATCGCCCAGTATTAAAATTGATTTAACAAGTCATGGACACTGCCATTTGCTAGAAAAGGTGTTATTTTTTGATTAATGGTTAATTAATATTTATAGGACTTACGCACTCAAAGTTATAGAAACTTAGTGTGAGGAAGTTTGAGGGCGA
>CAZLKI010000074.1:4886-11588 GCA_964560035.1 uncultured Synechococcus sp. | reverse complement strand
GATGCAAGTCTATCTGGTAAGTTGTCTCGTTGAATTAGGAATCCCCGTGCTTTAGTACGAGGAGTGTCAAAAATCCGCACAGATGTAAATCCCCACATAGTAATAATTTGGCTAACTAATCTGATTAATCCAAAGTACTAATCTGAAGTAATGCTAGGCTTTAAGAGATACGATAAAATATATTTCCATTTCCATTTCACTACTCGCCATTTCACCACTAAAGCATTATGTTACCCGATCGCAATACCAAAACTTTTACTCTTTTGGGTCAATCTGAATCACAGTTATCTGAGTGGATGGTGCAACAGGGGCAGCCCAGTTATCGGGGCAAACAACTTCACGATTGGCTCTATCACAAAAGCATTCATTCCCTCGATCAAATTACGGTTTTTCCTAAAAGTTGGCGCGATCGAATTGCCCAAAACCCAGTTAGTATTGGCAGATCGGAAATCCATTACCGTCATTCCACCCCCGATGGTACCGTTAAATATTTATTAAAGCTATCAGATGGTGCGATCGTGGAAACCGTTGGTATTCCCAGCAGTCAAAGGCTGACGGTATGCGTGTCTAGTCAAGTGGGCTGCCCGATGGCATGCAATTTTTGTGCTACGGGTAAAGGCGGATTTGAAAGAAATCTGGCAAAATATGAAATTATCGATCAAGTTCTGACAGTGCAGGAGGATATGCAACGCCGAGTCAGTCATTTGGTCTTTATGGGTATGGGCGAACCACTCTTAAATACGGAAAACTTACTGGGGGCGATCGCCGTTCTCAATAAAGATGTGGGCATTGGACAGCGCATGATGACTGTCTCCACTGTGGGCATTCCCGATCAAATTCTCAAATTGGCAGAGCATCACCTGCAAGCAACCCTCGCCGTAAGTTTACACGCCCCCAATCAACAACTCCGCCAAAGCCTGATCCCTTCTGCCGATCGCTATCCCCTTGAAACTTTACTTAGAGACTGTCGCGAATACGTGAATATTACAGGGCGGCGCATTAGCTTTGAATACACACTTTTAGCTGGAGTTAATGATTCCCCAAGCCAAGCTCAGGAACTAGCGGCATTAATTAAAGGCTGGCAGACTCACGTTAACTTAATTCCCTATAATCCCATCCAAGATGCCGACTACCAAAGACCCAACGCCCGCGCAATTCAGGTTTTTGCTGATGTTTTAGCCACTGCGAATATCACCGTCAGTATCCGCCGTACTAGAGGCTTAGAGGCACAGGCTGCCTGCGGACAATTAAGAAGAACTGAACGGGAATAATTAACAATCTACTAAGCTGCTAATAAAGCATCCAGCTTACCTTGGGCATCTAAAGTATGAATGGCATCACATCCACCAATATGGCGATCGCTGATAAATATTTGCGGTACCGATCGCTTGCCATCCTCACCCCTAGCTACCATAGCCTGACGGGCATTTTCATCGCCATCAATTACATACTCGGTATATTCAACGCCTTTTTTATCTAAAAGTCTTTTAGCTCTGATACAAAAAGGGCAAGTGCTCCAAGTATAGATTTCGACTTTCGATTCGATCTTTGACATACGCTCTTAATAAATATTGCTGTGTTTTTGAATAATTAATAACTATAGGGGTTTTTAAAGTCTATTGGATCGGCATTTTGCCATAAATTGATCGATAATACTTGTAAAATTACCTCCCCTAATGTGGCATGATGGTCTTAAATATTCTTAACAGTCACGTTCCAAATTAGGATTTAGATCGTAAATGCAGATAGAGCAAGACGAATCGGAGCTTAGTATAGACCTCAATTCCAAAGGTGAAATGAGAAGATTGAAAGCGGCGATCGCTCTATGCCTAATTTACTCTAGTATCCTGCTCTTACATTTATCAACTTGGGGCATAAAGATAATTTTTGCAGTTTTGGGAATCTTAATTATTCATGCATTCCGTTTACTAATCCCCCTTAATTTCTTCCGTAATAATTTGAGTAATAAAGAACGGATTAATCTTCAGATCCCAAATTCAGGTAATTTACTAGGTGATTCATTAGTTAATTCTCAGGTACCATTCATATCGCTTTTAGTAGCTGCCAAAAATGAAGAGGCGGTAATTGCCAATCTCGTGCAGTGTTTATGTCAAATTAATTACGATCCCAGCCGATTGGAACTCTGGATAATTGACGATAACAGCAGCGATCGCACATCTGTAATTTTAGAACGGCTCCAACAAAAGTATCAACAACTCAAAGTCTTGAAACGCGGAACAGATGCTAAAGGTGGCAAGTCTGGAGCATTAAATCAAGTTTTACCCCTAACTAAAGGCGAAATTATTGGCGTTTTCGATGCTGATGCCCAAGTCTCAGAGAATGTTTTAACGGCTCTACTACCTTTATTCCAAAATCCAAATATGGGTGCCGTGCAGTTGCGGAAAGCGATCGCCAATGCCGATGATAATTTTTGGACAAAAGGACAATCTGCCGAAATGGCACTGGATATTTTCTTTCAAGACAGGCGCAATCAAGTTGGGGGAATTGGGGAATTAAGAGGCAACGGGCAATTTGTCAGGCGATCGGCTTTAATTAGCTGTGGTGGCTGGAATGAGGAAACAATCACCGATGATTTAGACCTGACAATCAGGCTCCATCTTGATGGCTGGAATATTGGTTGTCTGGTGCATCCTGCGGTCAACGAAGAAGGCGTAACGACGCTAAAACAACTATGGCATCAACGCAATCGGTGGGCAGAGGGAGGATATCAACGCTATCTGGATTATTGGAGCTTGATTCTCAGTAATAGGATGGGATTGAGCAAAACCTTGGATTTAGGGATATTTTTATTGATTCAATATATTCTGCCCACAGCCATGATTCCAGATTTAATGATAGCGATCGCCCTGCACAAAAGACCATTACTTTCACCAATTTTGGCAATTACTAGCATTCTTTCCACAATTGGCATGGCAGCAGGCATGAGGCAATCCTATAGATCTTCATTATTTCTAACTCTAATTCAAACCTTGAGGGGCTCGCTCTATATGCTGCACTGGATTCCTGTAATGGTAAGTGTAACTTTCCGCATGGCAATTCGCCCTAAAAGGCTCAAATGGGTCAAAACTATTCATCAAGGACTGGGCAATAACTTGGGTTTAGATGAATTAGATAACGAACTCAAACACGGACACTAATTTAACCTTTAAACTTAAACCTAAGACTAAATTAGTAAACTTTTATGCAAGTCCATCTTTTACCTGTGCTTAAGGATAACTATATTTTTTTATTGCACAACCCCGATACAAATACGGCGATCGTAGTCGATCCTGCTCAAGCTGAACCCATAATCGCCAAGCTCAGAGAACTAAAAGCTACCCCAATTGCCATTCTTAATACCCATCACCATCAAGATCATATTGGCGGAAATCAGGAGTTACTACGCATTTTCCCCAACTTAGTAATTTATGGAGGCGAACTAGATCGGGGACGAATTCTCAACCAGCAAGTTTTTCTCAAAGATGGCGATCGCCTAGATTTTAAGGAATTTAACGGAGATAGTAATCTCACTGCCGAAGTCTTATTCGTTCCCGGTCATACCTATGCCCATATTGCTTATTATTTCGCTAGTTCTAATAATTTTTCTAACGCTGGAAATCTATTTTGTGGAGATACGCTATTTGGTGGAGGCTGCGGTCGATTGTTTGAAGGAACACCAAGTCAAATGTTTGACTCCTTACAAAAACTGGCAAATTTACCCAGTCCTACTCAAGTCTGGTGCGCCCATGAATATACCCTTGCCAATCTCAAGTTTGCTCTAACTGTAGATAACCAAAATTTAGAACTCCAAGCACGAATGAAAACTGCGATCGCCACTAGAGCCAAAAATCTTCCAACTATTCCCTCCAATATCGGACTCGAAAAGAAAACCAATCCTTTTTTACGCTGCGATCGCCCTGAAATTCTAACTAAAGTGGGATGTGCCGATCCAGTTCAAGCCTTTACTAAGCTTCGAGTTATGAAAGATAATTTTTAGAACCGATCTATTTAACCGATCTATCTAACTAAGGACTTAAGCAGCATAAAAAGAAAACCTATATTTAAAGGGGGTCTGGGGCACAGCCCCAATTGAGGGCGAAGCCCTCAAACTCTCTTCCACTCGATTTCTGTGGATTTGAGTGCGTAAGTCCTATAACTGATCTATGTTAATTAATGCGGTAATAACCGAAAGCCTTGTCTAGTCTTAATAGAACCTTAACAGGATCATTTCATAAGATTGACTAAAAGGTTAAGATGCAAAGGATGAGATTCTAAAAATTCGTTATTAAAAATTCGTTACTAAATTTTAATCAACATTATAAAAATTCATGACATTATTCAGACTAATTTACTTGAGCTACGCCGCCCCAAATTTAGAGTATCCAGACCTGCTAGATATTATGCAAAAGTCGGAAAAAAACAACTCAGCCTCAGGGATTACAGGGATGCTTTGTTACGGTGATTCGATGTTTTTACAAATTTTAGAAGGCGATCGCAAACTTGTCAGCCAAACCTATGACCGCATTAGTAAAGATAAACGCCACTTTGACAGTGAACTAATTGAATTTACGGAAACTGATAACCGACTTTTTGGGGTATGGTCGATGCATCTCGTGCAAATGGATACTATGAATGCTAAGCAGAAAGAACAAGCCCGCAATATTTTAATGAAGTATTCTAGTTCAAATCGCTTTGCTCTTGGTTCGATGAATGCCAAGCAGTCTCTAAATTTTATGGTAGACATGACTGCACTCTACGCCCAAGCTAACTCATAACTCTAGGCTTTTAATGGGCTTTTACTGGACTTTTAATATTAAGTAATTAAATAAACAAATGAAATTTTTCCAAGGTAAGTTTAAAAAAACCATTGCGCGGATTGAAGTTTTAGGAGCGATCGCCGGTGCTACTCGGACGAGGGTGTTAGAAGCTTTAGAATTTGTACGGCAAAAACGCTTTCCCGCTTTAGTTCTACGGATTGACAGCCCTGGCGGCACAGTTGGCGACTCCCAAGAAATCTATGAGTCCCTCAAACGCACCCGCGAAAAAACTAAAATAATCGCCAGTTTTGGCAATATTTCGGCTTCAGGTGGTGTGTATATTGGAGTTGGGGCAGATTATATAATGGCAAACCCTGGCACGATCACAGGCAGCATTGGCGTAATTTTAAGGGGCAATAACATTGAGAAACTACTGGAAAAAGTTGGGGTTTCATTTAAAGTGATCAAATCTGGTACCTATAAAGATATTTTGGCATTTGACCGCGATATTACCCCCGAAGAAAGAGTAATCCTGCAAAGCTTAATTGACAGCAGTTATAACCAATTTGTTAATACTGTAGCTGAAGGTCGAAAACTCAGTCCTGCTACCGTGCGATCGTTTGCGGATGGGCGCGTATTTACGGGAGAGCAAGCTGTAGAATTGGGATTAGTTGATCGCCTTGGCACTGAAGATAATGCACGGCGCTGGGCAGCAGAATTAGTAGGATTAAATCCCGAAACAACCAAATTTTTTACAATCAAACCGCCAAAGCCATTCTTAAATAGATTTTTACCAGCATCTAATCTCTCAAATTTCTACTCAAATTTACAAATGACCTCCAGTTTTAATCGTCTAGAATTTGAAATTGAGACAAATGGCATCCCTTTATGGATGTGGCAGTAGCATATTTACCTATACATAGTTTAAAATAAACGAAGTTTGAGGAGTAATCATTATCTGTGCCAACTATAAAAGCCCAAAAGCCTGAAGAAAGGGATAAATCTGCGAATAATCATCGCGATCGTACTAATCCCCAAAGTCCTAAAAGTCCCGAAAGATCGAAGATTTCTATAACCTCAGCCAAAAAACGAAAGACCGTCTTGTTTTTTATTATCATCGCTGTGGTTTCTGGAGGAATTGGTGCCGCCATAGCTTTTTTAATGTCGACTAAGCCATTTCAGCAAGGGACCTTAACTTCAGCCGAAGCCGAAACTTTTAATTCAGATATTGCTTCAGCAACTCTTGGCTTGCCAGCTTTGACTCGTCCCGTTAATATTTTGGTGATGGGTACAGTTGTTTTATCCTCAGATTTACCCGGTGCAGCAGAACTGCCCAAACCCACATATCTAGCAGAGATCGATTCTAGCCTTGAGGGACAAAGCGATGCCATGATTTTAATCCGCTTCGATCCGAATACTAAAAAAGTAACTGCCCTATCCATTCCCCGTGACAGTCGGGTGGAGATTCCGGGCTATGGCGTGCAAAAAATAAATGCCGCTAACTATGTGGGTGGGGCGGTACTTTCGGCAAAAACCGTTAGTAATTTGGCGGGAAATATCAGTATAGATCGCTATATGCGAGTTAACGTTCAAGGTTTTGGACAATTAATTGATGCTTTGGGTGGCGTGGATATCTATGTACCCAAGAAAATGAAATACCAAGATGACAGTCAGCGTCTGTACATAAACCTCAATCAAGGTCAGCAGCTTTTAGATGGGAACAAAGCAATTCAATATATGCGCTTTCGCCATGATGAATTGGGAGATATCGGGCGAGTGCAGCGACAACAGGCATTTTTTCGCGCGATCATTGCCCAAAAATTAAAGCTAGAAATTATTACCCGTATCCCTGATATTCTCTCTGTGGTCAAACAAAACCTCGATACAAATATGACCGTGCAGGAATTATTAGCAATTGGGGCTTTTGTCGCTAAGATCGATCGCA
>CAZLKI010000074.1:0-4786 GCA_964560035.1 uncultured Synechococcus sp. | reverse complement strand
GGCGAAGTGATTCTAGAAGCTACAGGAGTCTTAGAATCGGATATTACTATTCGACTAGGCAAAGATTGGCTAGATGTATCTACACAGCTTTTAAAAAATCAAATCAAAGCTCAAAAACTTAATTAATTACATGCAAAAATCTTAGAGGAAAACTACCACTTCAAAAAAGCCGCCTCACTTCCCTGCTCGTGTCTAATTTTGGCATCACGCTCGAACCATTCCATAATCTGAGTGGCGGAAAGTTCTTCCACAGAGATTTTATAATCTTGGGCAATATGGATCAGTAAACGCATTGAGGAAATCGTCAGGCGAGTTAAAAACTTTTCGTGCTGGGGTAATAATAATCGATCTACGGCGATCGATTCTTCAGGCGATAGAAACTGGGGAGAATCTTGATTCATTTTTTTATAATTATTTTTTGTAACTTTAGATATTAAGGCTGAAACATTCTAATTTCCTCAATCATCCGCGTAGCGGTAATGCCATAATTTCCCCCAAATAAATTGAAGTGATTGAGAATATGGTAAAGGTTGTAAACGTCTTTACGGTGCTTATAGCCTGCATCTAAGGGAAAAGCCTCGTTATAGCTCTGATAAAATTCGGGGGGAAATCCACCAAATAATTCGGTCATGGCTATATCTACCTCGCGATCGCCAAAATACAGCGCGGGATCGAAAATTATCGGTTCACCCAAAGTATCAAATCCGACATTTCCCGACCACAAGTCTCCGTGTACCATTGAGGGCAGAGGATTATAGCCTTGAAAAAACTTAGGAATCTCGGCGAGAAACTCTTTTTCAGGGGTTAGCGTTGTCAATCCCCCTCTAATTGCCACTCTAAGCTGATACTTGAGGCGATATTTAATAAAAAACTCCAGCCAGTTAGATTCCCAGTGATTAATTTGCGGAGCCAAGCCAATATGATTATCGCGATCCAAACCAAAGCCCAAGCTACTCGTGACTCTATGCATTGCAGCTAGATTTTTTCCCAGTTGATGCCAGTTATTTTTATTACCAAATTCGATCCATGCACTCACGGTATAGCTATCAACTTCCCAGAAATATCTTAAGTTTGAACAGATTGGCTTTGGAACTTTAATCGTCTGAGTATTATAGATTTGTTCTAGATCTCTTGCTTCCTTACTTTTTCCAAAATCAGAAGTTTTGTTTTTATCCCCACTCTCTTGTTGGCGTATATATTCTTCTAAGTCCATTTGAATTTGAGTAATTGGATCTAAATCAATCAAGTTTGTTGGATCGAAATTACTTCTAATACGACTAGATGAATAGTCAAGTATTTTTACAAAAAATTTATTGGAGCGATCGCTTAATAGAAAAGTTTTAGATACCTGATTCCCGCCTAAAGACTGCATGCTTGGATCGATTAACTTAGTCCCAATTGTTTGGAATATGCGATCGGTAATTTCGTTAATTGTTTCAGTTACATTTAACATAATTAAAAATTTACCAGCACATACCAATACATCAATTAATCCATGCAGCCTATTGGGAGATTGTCTAAATTAAGCCATCACTAGCTCTGGGCGTTTGCTATTCCGGATATCCGCGATCGCCTTGGCATAATCGGGAGCCTTGAATACAGCAGAACCAGCCACGATCGCATTTGCCCCAGCCTCTAAAACCCGCCAAGTATTATTTGCCTTTAGCCCGCCATCCACTTCAATCCAAGGATCGAGTCCTTTTTCGTCACACATTTGCCGTAGTTCTCTGATTTTAGGAATAATTCCCGGAATAAAGCTTTGTCCGCCAAAACCTGGATTGACACTCATAATTAAAACCAAGTCACATAATTCTAAAGAATACTTAATTAGATCCAACGAGCTACCAGGATTCAAAACCACACCCGCTAACTTTCCTAACTCTTTAATTTGTCCTAGAGTACGATGCAGATGGGGTGAGGCGTTATGTTCGGCATGGATATAAATATGATCGGCACCAGCTTTGGCAAAATCAGCTACATATTTTTCTGGCTCTACAATCATTAAATGTACATCTAAGGGCTTGGTAGTTACAGGACGAATGGCTTCTACGATCAAAGGACCAATCGTAATATTGGGGACAAACCGACCATCCATGACATCAATGTGAATCCAGTCGGCACCAGCAGCATCAATTGCACGGATTTCATCACCTAATCGACTGAAATCCGCAGATAAAATTGAAGGGGCAATAACAATTGGTTTAGATGCCATAGCTTTATATATTATTTGTTAGTTTATTAAGTAAATTGATTGAGAAGTATTAATAATTACAGATCTTTTAATCAGATTTTTTTAATGTTACCAGTTTTTCTACTCCATCAACATCTGGCACTTCGACACTAATTCTGCGCTATTATTTAAAGCTCTTAAATAGATCCTTAATTGCCTAAAATCTTTAATTAAATCTTTAACCGAGCATCTAGTTTTTCTTTTTTAATTTTTCCCAGTCTATGAAACACACTCTTTCTGTCGTTGTTGAGGATGAGGCGGGAGTACTAACCCGTATAGCCAGCTTATTCGCGCGACGTGGCTTCAATATCGAAAGTTTGGCAGTGGGTACAGCCGAACAAAATGGATTTTCACGGATCACGATGGTAGTGCCGGGTGACGATCTCGTGATCGAACAACTCACCAAACAACTTGATAAATTAATTAACATTATCGTTGTCAAAGACCTAACTGAAATTCCCTGTGTCGAAAGAGAATTGATGCTGATTAAGGTTAACGCCGCACCTGCCAATCGCTCTGAAATTATTGAAATTGCTCAGATTTTTAGGGCACGGGTAGTAGATGTTTCCGATGACTCGTTAATTTTAGAAGTAGTGGGAGATCCGGGCAAAATGGTAGCAATTATCAAGATGTTAGAAAAATTTGGAATTCGCGAAGTTGCGCGCACGGGAAAGATATCTTTAATTCGGGAATCTGGAGTTAATACTGAATACCTTAAAGTTACTTAAAAAGTACTTAAAAAATTACTAGATCCGACAAACGCGATTGCGCCCAGAGTTTTTGGCAAGATAAAGTCCATCGTCAGCCTGCTTAATTAAAGTATAGGCATCTCGATCGCTGGATTGATTGGTTAATTTATCGGCGATCGCCACACCAATACTCACCGTTATATCTAAGCTCAGGTAAATATTTTGCAAATTAACATTTATAGGACGATCGGCGATCGATTGACGAATTATTTCCGCTAGTTCTAATGTTTGTTCGGGATCTAAATCTGGGGTGATACATAAAAACTCTTCACCACCATAGCGATATACAAGACTGTCGGGTCTGCTGCTATTTTGCAATCTGCCCGCGATCGCTTTTAAAACTTCATCACCGACTAAATGCCCATAGGTATCATTTACAGATTTAAAGCGATCGACATCAATCATTATCAAGCTAATAAATTCATGCTCGACCTGACTAAAAAGATTTTTAGATTCTAAGCTTTGCAGTAGTTTTGGTAAGCCCTCATTCATTGCACGGCGATTTAAAAGATTTGTAAGCTGATCGGTTAGTGACAGCGATGCCAACAACTCATTCCGCGCTAGTAATCTTTGATTTGCTCTTGCTAAAGACTTTGCCATCAGACTAATTCTCAACCCTGCCCTAACTCTGGCTCTAAGCTCATAAGGGTTGATCGGTTTAGTTAAAAACTCATCGGCACCAGCATCTAGTCCCAAAACTCGGTAATTTACCTCAGAATGAGCGGTGAGCAAGATAAAGTACGATACTCTTAGATCGGGATAATCAACATTTGCTTTGACTCTTTGGCACAAAGTTACACCTGAAATATCGGGCATAGCCCAGTCACAAATAATTAAATCGGGTTGAATCTGCGTAATTAAATCCCAGCCAATTTCGCCATTAGCCGCAGTTCTAACTTTATAACCCTCAGGGCTCAAATGCTTGCAGGTTAGTTTAACTAAGACTGGATCGTCGTCAACAACCAAAATTTTAAGCTGATCGTGCTTGGTTTCATATTTTAGGCTTTGAGTCGTAGTTAGAACTTGCTCGTTATTCATCGATTGCGGTGACATTATTGACGAATTGAGATTGAGTTGGGTTGGGTTGGTATGATATTGGTTATTCATCATATCTTTTCCCCTTCAAAATTAACTTAGCTCTGTAAATCAATTAACTTCTGTTTCTGATTATTACTGATTTCGGCTATGGTTGACTTTAAAATCTTTAATAATTAACTTACTTTACGCAGAAGAGTTTAAGACCCTCACCCTAGCCCTCTCCCAGAACGGGAGAAGGAACAAGAAAAAACCTGGATTACTCCCCTTTTCTCCACTTGGAAGAAGAGGTTGGGAGATGAGGGACAGTTAACTTCTGCGCAACATCAAGAATTAGGCAGAAGTTAGTCATTTTTCAGATTTGTTGCTTTCTCTACTATTCCCATAATTGTTCGAGCCAAGATCAAAATATTAGGATAATATTTAATTGACTCAACTGATTTCCTAAGAATTGTTCCGCGAAGTTCGTTTGTTCGATCTTTTTCTCTATTTTTGTTTCCTTCGGCTTATATTTTATATTTTCCAAATATGTTTCTATATTCAATCTAGGTTAAAGATATCCTTGAAGATTTAAATGAACGATCGCAATTTTAGCGAAAACTTTTATACCGAATTACCTACTCTATATGAGTTTATTGAAATTACCAATCCTCGGTTTTCACATGCCCGATCGCGCTTTAATGACTTTGGTATTCGAGCACAACGGTTGGCAGGTACATTTCGGGGATGGGGCTGATGGTGGGTATGCATACGCTGCTAAGGTAATGAAAAC
>CAZLKI010000073.1:0-11696 GCA_964560035.1 uncultured Synechococcus sp. | reverse complement strand
CAGAATATAAAGTCGTCCTGAAGGACGAGGTTTTAAACCCAATTTTCCGATAAATATTAATAAACAATTTGTTCCCGATCTGAAAATTTCTGCAAAATGCCGAAGTAACGACTTTAGCTGGCAAAAAACGGCATGGGAAACCGTCAAACTCTATAAAAAACTTACAGCAAAAAATCTTAAAGTAATTAATTAAATAAAAACAAAAAACAATTCACCCCAACTTTAACGTGACGATTTATCCTAAATTCAAAATCGATTTGAAACGACTCTGCTAGAATCAGTACATTCCTTATAAATTAAGAATAAGTGGGAATAAATGGGAAATCTCCATCCTTAATCTAGCTTTATTAAAAAGATATGATCACATCTGATTCAATCCTCCAACGCGCTGCAATTCTTGGTACTCAAGTTATCAGCAAATCCTCTGCAAAAAGATTAGGTATCGTCACGCAAATTTGGCTAGATGTCGATCAAAGAAAAGTCACGGGTTTGAGTGTGGCTGAAAGATTTGTACCCGGTACTCCCATTGGGATTGGGGAAAACTTTTATATGTCACTAGAAAGAGTTGCACTTTTGGGCGAAGATGCGATTTTAGTAGACGATGAAGATGTGCTAGAAGATTTAATTGTCAGCGAAAGATATACCAATCTGATGGGTAATGAAGTTGTTACCGAGTCGGGAGAGCTATTAGGCAAGGTTAGAGATTTTAAGTTCGATCCTGCCACGGGAGATTTGTTTTATTTAATTCTTTCCTCTCTGGGCAATCCATTGATTCCTTCTGCCATAGTTAGTACCTATGAGCTTGACGTTAATGAAATTATTGCTGTAGGTCGCGATCGCATTATTGTGACTGAAGGCATGGAAGAACGGATGACTCAGCTAACTAGAGGCGTACTCGAACGTCTGGGCTTGGGTAAACCACCTTGGGAACAAGAATTTGAAGACGAATATCTGCCGCCCCAATCGGTATCGGGTAATGCCCTTGGTAGTGGGGTTAGAGGTAATGTTTATAGACCCCAGCGATCGCAAGATCGACCCGTATATCGGCGCGAAGAAGCTTGGGACGATGATGATAATTGGTCAGATGAGAGAACTCCCGTACCACCCGCCCGCCGTCAAGCGCGAGTTCAACCCGTCCGTAACCCTGTAATAACGCCTAATGTCGATGACAACTACGATGATGATTATGATGACGACAACTGGACTGATAAGCAAAGGCAATCACCGCCTCAATCTCGAAGAACGGTACCTACTCCACCCGTAGATAAACAGCCTAGAGTTTTAGATCCTTATGAAGATGATGAAGAGGTTGGTGATGTTTGGGCAGAAGAGCCTAAAAAAATCAGACAAGAAGAGCTTGACGAAATTTAGTTAGAGTTTGAGTTTAATATTTTAACGCTCTGCGCTCTGGTTTTGAAATTTTCATAATCGCTGGCTTAAAATTATCATTAGATTTCTAAATCATGAAACTGGTCGCGCAATGTGTAATTATTAGACTCCATAGACACCCTATGGTTTTCAGCCTGAATGCGTAAAGTAGCTATTTTTACAGAAACATTTCTGCCCAAAGTGGACGGAATTGTGACGCGCCTAAAGTACACCGTTGCCGAGTTAGTTAAGCTGGGCGATCGGGTATTAATATTTGCTCCAGATGGTGGAATCTCGGAATATTGTGGTGCGAAGGTTTATGGGGTTTCAGGATTTCCCTTACCTTTATATCCAGAGTTAAAAGTGTCACTACCGCGTCCTTCGATTGGTTATGCGATCGAGGAATTTGCACCTGATATAGTTCATGTGGTAAATCCCGTAGTTTTGGGTTTGGCGGGGCTGTTTTTTGCTAAGGCGATGAATCTGCCCTTGATTGCCTCCTATCACACCCATTTACCGCAATATTTGCAGCACTACGGATTGGGATTTTTAGAAAGTACGATGTGGGAGCTATTAAAAACTGCCCATAATAACGCAGGATTAAATCTTTGTACGTCTAATGCTATGGTCGAAGAGTTGCGATCGCATGGCATTGAGCGCGTAGATTTATGGCAAAAAGGCGTGGATACCGAAAAATTTCATCCAAGGTTTCAAAATAGCAAAATGCGATCGCATCTCAGTCAAGGACATCCAGATTGTGTACAATTATTATATGTGGGTAGATTATCCGCAGAAAAAGAGATCGCCCAAATTTTACCCGTCCTCGAAGCAATTCCCAATAGTCGATTGGCTCTAGTCGGCGATGGACCTTACCGTCAGGAATTAGAAAAATTATTTGCAGGTACGAAAACTCATTTTGTCGGATACCTTCAAGGTGAAGAACTTGCCGCCGCCTTTGCCTCTAGTGACGCTTTTATGTTTCCGTCTCGGACTGAGACTTTGGGCTTAGTGCTACTCGAAGCCATGGCAGCAGGTTGTCCAGTGGTAGCGGCTAATTCGGGTGGTATTCCTGATATTGTCACCGACGGTATTAACGGTTATCTTTTCGATCCGAGCGATCGCGATGGCTTACTAAATGCCACCCAAAGATTACTCGAAAATCCCAAAGATCTGCTACGCCAAAATGCCCGTCAAGAAGCTGAAAAATGGGGCTGGACTAACGCTACAAGACAACTTCAAGGATATTACGATCGCGTCATTACGATTGCTAAAGCCTCAAAAAACTTAGTAGAGATTTCGCGCTAGAATTGAGATTTAACCGCTAAATTATCTACAACTTTATAACATTCTTCTACAGGTGCAGCCTCTTGCATTTTAGTAATTAAAGCTATAAATGCTGCGGAATTAACTCTGATTAAATTTCTGGCTCGGATTTTTGCCCAACGCTCTTCTAGTTCGGGATTGGGGGTGTGGGCAATCGCATTTCTCAGTTTTAATAGGTCGTCATCTCCACCATTTGCCTCTGGGTAAAAGTATTCTTCGGCGGCAATCCCAGCTATCCAGATCGTGCAGTAGCGTTCTAGAGTATTTAAGGAAACCTCCGAATTATCGACCTCTACTCCGATCTTAGATTTTAGACTTGATTTTAGATTAGATCCTAAATTTGGTTGAAGATTGTAGCCTATAACTTTAATTCCCAAAAGATGAGCTACTAGAAAATGTCCCGCCTCATGATGCAAGATTCTCAACTGTTTGGCTTTATAACTCGGTAAGTGCGTTTCGATCCAATTAATAATTGTGGCTCCACCTTTGCCCTCTTTGTAAGCGTTGTCTAGCCCGTACAGTGCCAATCCCAAAACTGTAATGCCCGTGGGAATAAGCGGAGAAATTCCTGTAAAAGGCGTAGATAGGGCAGTCATTGTAATCAGGAAGATGGCGATCGCCAGAACATTTAGGGAGGTATCACTCATAATTTTTATTGAACTTTCTGTTTTTTAATTTCTGGTTCTTTTAACCACTAATTGATTACGCTTCTTTATCTTCTTCTATTGGTAATCTCAAGATTTCACTTAGATCTAAGCTGAATCCAAGTAATACATCTTCACCACTTAACGTTCTTGGCGACTCTAATATTTCGACTTCTTGTCCCAATCTGTAAATTTCGACTTCATTCTTTTGGGGATTAATTAACCACCCTAGGCTCACTCCATTTTCTCGATACTCCACCATCTTGTCTCGCACGTCTGATAGGGTATCACTTTTAGATCTCAGCTCGATTACAAAGTCTGGAACTACTGAATAAAAAGTATCATTCTTCGATATATTCTCAAGTTTAGAATGTTGAATCCATGTTACGTCTGGTGATTTAATTGCACCATTGGGTAGAGTAAATCCACCATCTGGACCAAATACTATTCCCTGTTTCGTTTTCAAGTTCCAAAAGTAAACTTGTACCGACAAGCTCATATTTTTTTCGGAGGTTCCTGATGCTGTTGGTGCCATTGCTATTACTTCTCCTGTGGATGTTAGTTCTAATCGCAGTTCGGAATTGTCTTGGCATAGTTTCTCAAACTCTTTGTGGCTGACTCGTAGAGTTATTTCAGTCGTATCTACTAATACTGGGAACTTTTGGATTGTTTCCATAATTACTAATTTCTCCTACTTATTACTGATGATTTATTTTCTACAGTTTTAGATTTATTTTCCCATATTACATAACCTGACATTGATATTAAGGCGATCGCTAATCCTATTCCTCTCAGATCGAATAGTATTTTCCCTTTATTTTTTATCTGGTTTTTTTATAGAAGGTGGCAAGGCTATCATCATCACCCACAAATCGCCAATGCCAAGGCTCGTACATTACCCCTTGGGGATTATTTTGCGGGAATGATAATTCAAAACTGTACTTTGAGGCATTTTGTTGTAACCATCTAAAACCATCGGTGCGGTCGAAACTAGGGCTGAGAATACTGCTGGGAGCATTGCGATCGCCAATATCTACGGCATAACCAGTGTGATGTTCGCTGTAACCTGAGGGTGCGCTGACTTTTGCCCGTTGTGCGGCAGTTTGATTGCGTTGCCGACTGATTTCAAAAAATAGTTGACTCTGCTCTTCTTTGCTGCGAAACCCAGAAATTGCCATAAGGTCTACATTACTAGCTTGGGCATCGGCGATCATTTGCTTATATTTTTGGGCGGCGGCGGCGCGGAGTTTGATTTGGTATCCATCCGTGGCGATCGCGATCGTTTCTAAGCTATTTAATGGTGCCTCCTTGTAAGCAAGATGCCCTAAAAGTTTCTGAGTTGCCGAAATAATTGCTGGAGTCGCTTGAATGATAGGTGGAGTTATCGATTGAATATTAGTTTCTGGTTTGGGAGTTTGAGCAATTGGATTTGATGGATTTTTGGTGGGGGTAATTAAGGTGATTAAGAAATAAGTTAGGAGAGCGATCGCTAAAGAAATAATTCCCAAAATTACGATCCGTCTGAAAGATCGCTTTTTTTGAGGCGGCATTTGACTAACTCGCCGCGCAATGGGTACATCTTTAGGAAGAGACATAGCTTATTTAATAAAGATCGAATAAAGCTCTAAGAAAGCAGCAACAGTAATATACCAACTTGAATGCCCAAGAAAGCCACCATACCAAACAAGGTCAACTTTATTTTATTAACTATAGGTTGAACTTCGTAACTAACGAGCAATCGATCCTTTAATAAATCTGGTTCTGGCTTTTGCCAAATTTGCCCATCATACCAGCCAGTCTCTTCATAGAGGACATCGGGTTTTTGCAAGCGGTCTTTGACATATCGCCACCCCAGCAACATTTGCACTAAAGGCAAAAACAAACCAATTGTCGAGCCGATCGCGCCCAAACATAAAAACTCTGGTAAATGCCGACTTGGGGAAAAACTAACTGCTGATATCGGTGCCGAAATTATCCACCATCCCGCCCAAATTATCAGCAAAATTCTGATGTAAGACCAAATATTCAGCGTACCCCACCGAAAAATAAATGCCTCTTTTAAGGCTAGATACTCGTTTAGAGGTTGCTGTTCGTCGGGTACAGGGCAGTTAATCATGGCTGAATTACAAAAGCTTTCTAAATATCCTAGCTTGAGTTAGGTATATACACGGGTTTTGGGGTTAGTTTTGGGGTTAGATTAGACTAGCTTTAAAAATCTGGTTTGCCGTGAGATTTAAGTCGGGGAAGATTGCAGAAATGAGACGATCGCTTTCTCGAAATTTGCTAATTTGATATTCACCATCGACTAGATTACAAACGGCGATCGTTGGTTGTTTGGGATTACCGATAAAATTACGTCCCCCTAAAGCAGCGTAGTCAATAATCCAATATTCAGGGATTCCCATTTCCTCAAAATCTGCATACTTTAAATAATAATCATCCCGCCAATTAGTTGAGACAATCTCAATTGCCAAAGGTATAGACGCTCCCTGTGAGAGAATTGATTGCTTTTTCCAGAGGGTTTCATTAACCAAATTAGTCCGATCTATTACCAACAAATCTAAAAAATAGCCAGAATCTTTGTCTTTAGGTCTGACTATAACTTGGTTGGGAATACCGTAGGGCAATCCCATTCGCTTGATTTCAACAGAGATTTCTACAGTTAAGAAACCCTTACATTCTTCATGTTCCCCGACTGGTTGAGCCATTTCAATCGTACTTCCGTTATGTAGTTCGTAACGCACGTCAGAATTTTCAGGAAGTCCCTCAATAAACTCGGCAAAGGTTGTAATTTTAGGTAAGGTTTGAAACATTACTAACTATAAAAATCTAGTTCGCCAACTTTTATAATACTCGGTTGCACTAAAACTTCTTGTTAAAAAGTGACTACACTGCGGATCGATGCGACTAACTTAGAGTCATAATTTATACATGGAAGATTTTCTGCCTGCGGCGATCGCTACCCCAAACTTAATTAAGAATACTTCGACATTAGAGTTCTCCGATCTTCAACTGGTTAAAGAACTGGTTAAGCCAAAATTGCGATCGCTGCCTGTAGATCTTGATGCCTCTAAAGATGAAATTCGGACTAGCTTAAAAGCCTCGACCTTAGACGGAGTATTTGCCTGTCTGTTTTCCAATGTAACTGGAGGCGTTCTACTAACTAATTTTTTGCTCGAATTAGGCGCAAGCCCAACTGAGATCGGTATCCTAGCAGCTATTCCGATGCTGGCAAATCTGATGCAGCCAATTGGGGCATATTTTTCAGAGCAAATGACTAGCCGTCACAACTATTGTTTTTGGATTTATAGTATTTCGCGATCGCTCTGGATCGGGCTGGCGATCGGAATTTTTTGGGTGGGTAAAACTCATGCGGCACCTCACTCTCTAATTCTAGTTACCTTTGGAGTGGCTGCTCTCAGTTGCTTTTTGGGAGCTTTAGGCAGTGCCCCTTGGCTGAGTTGGATGGCGGCAATAGTTCCCCGTTCTCTGCGCGGACGTTACTTTAGTTTACGCAACAGTGCGGCAAATTTGACCAATTTACTTTCGATACCTGCGATCGGATTAATAATCTCTAAATGGCATGGTGGCTCGATTCAAGGCTATGGCGTGGTACTAACTTTAGGCATTGTATCTGGAATTGTCAGCCTATTTTTTCAGAATTTTATGGTAGATGTTAATCCTCAAATCAACGCTCAAATCAAACCTCAAAGCGCAGAAAGTTCTAGCGATCTTGTAACCAATCAATCTTTAGCTCAAGCGATCCACAATACTAACTTTTGGCAAGATTTTAATTTTCTCAAATTCCTGCTCTATCTCAATCTATGGACGTTTTCAGTTAATCTAAGTGCCCCTTTTTTTAATGTCTATATGCTGGATAATCTGGGTCTGGATATCGGGCAAGTTACGCTTTATAACAGCCTGTCATCGGGAGCAAATTTATTGTTGTTGATGTTTTGGGGAAAATTGGCAGATCGAATTGGGAACCGTCCAATTTTGATCGGCGTGGGAATTATTTTTGCGATCTTTCCGATATTATGGCTGACGACTGGGACTAACTCTATATCTATTTGGATCTGGCTGCCTCTACTACATCTGACTTCTGGAGCAACATCGGCGGCGATCGATCTTTGTACTAACAACTTACAGATTGGAATTGCACCCAATCATAACCAATCCATTTACTTCGGGGTAGCGGCAGCCTTTGCTGGTATTAGTGGCGCAGTGGGAACCATGGCTGGAGGATTATTTGCTCAGTTTGAATATGGCTTATTAGGGTTATTTGCCTTGTCTGGGGTATTGCGTTTATGTGCGTTGCTGCCCCTAGTTTTTATGTACGAATCAACTATCTAACTAACTTAAATTTCCACATATTCTGACTCCGCCCAGATTTCCACTTTTAAATAGATTAGCTACAGTTTGATAAAAATGACTGTAACTATTAACTAAGTCCACATCAAATAAATTTTCATAGTAAATACGGCTTTGTGCAAATTTTTCAGATCTGGCTTGAAGCCACGGCTGCCATAGTTCGGATACATCTGTAAACTCAATATTTGTAAATCCAGCTTTTTCTAAATCCTCAATATATTGTTCGCGGTTTGGTAAATAAGGACAGGCAATGATTTCGGCTAACGCTCCTGCTTCGGCTTGAGTTAGCTTTTGAACGGCATAATAGTCTTCTATATAAAATTTACCGTGGGGTTTTAGGACTTTGGCGCAATTTTGGAACAGGACAGTGCGATCGCAAATATGTAAAAACACCATTAAAGATATCCAGCAATCAAAGGAGCGATCGGCTATGCCCAACCCATCTATATTCGTAAAGTCTCCCTCAATTAGCTTAACTTTGTCTTGCATTCCCGTAGCTGCTGTCATCTCGATCCCAACGGTATGAAGTTGCTCTTGCAGTTCCACGCCTGTAGCTTGACAACCATATTTCCACGCTAAATATCTGGCAGTGCCACCAATCCCAGACCCAATATCTAATACCTGAGATTGAGCCGAAATCCCTAGCTTTTGTGCTGCTAAATCCACAGCCTCGATTCCTAGATAGTGATACTGATCTAAATTAATCAAATCTGGTACTGTCAAATTTTGTACGGGTATCGGTTTTTGCTGGGTAATTAGATCTAGTTCTTTCCAGAAGCGTTGAACTCTGTATTTATACATAGAAGCGATCGCAGAATTACTCACAGCAATATTTACTCCTTACTTACATTTTTAATAATTTATTTCCTTCGCTAAGTTAACACATCTCAATATTTCTTAACTAAAGCTAATTCTTAGACTCATGATTTTATGGTTTAGATTTTATGGTTTAGATTTTATGACTAGAGCGATCGCTTATCCTAGTAAATAATTATTTCATTAATTCCCAGCCATGACTGATTCCCCAATCCTCACCTACACCCTTGAAGAAGTCTTAACTCGCTTTGAACAAAAGATAGATCGGCAGTTTACAGAAATTAACCAGAGAATGGATCGACAATTTGCCGAAATTAACCAGAAAATGGATCGTCAGTTTGCGGAAGTTAACCAACGTTTAGATAAGATTGAGGTTCGCTTTGACAAAATTGATGAAAGACTAAACAAGCTGGAAATTGGGCAAGCAGAACTCTCAGGTGAGATTAAAGCCTTAGACGAAAAGCTATCAGGTGAGATCAAAACTCTAGATGAAAAGCTATCAGGCGATATTAAAGCTTTAGATGAGAAACTCTCAGGTGAGATTAAAACTTTAGATGAAAAAGTTAGTGGTATTGATAAACGACTAGACAACCAAGAATTTATTAATCGTGGAGTATTGGTATCGTTAGTTGTGACTTTGATTGGTGGGGCGGCAAAACTTTTTGGCTGGCTACCCACTAAATAATAATTAAGTTGCGAAAACTAAGCAGAACCTCGCCCAAACCTTAATTCATAGACTTCAGATTCTTTTTCAGTGACGATTTCCAAATCTGATTTTGGGTAAGACACGCATAGCAAAACATAGCCCTTGGCATCAAGCTCGGCACCCATTCCGCCAACTCCCATCCCTTGAGTTTGATCGACTTCGCCTGACAATAATTGTGCCGCACAGGTAGTGCATACTCCCGAATAGCAAGAGCAAGGCAAATCCACGCCCTGATCGTAGGCTGCTTCGAGTACAGTTTTGTCTTCGGGAACGGAAACCGTAATAATTTGACCTTGGTGATGAAGTTTGGCGGTAAAGGTCTGAGTCATAGAAAGTGATTTTGCTGCTAGGATGAACAAGCTATTTTAGCTTTATTATTCCCGTTTTATGCAAGCCCGTCATATTGCTCGCGAACTCGCGCTCTTGAGTATCAGCCAACTCCCCGTCAAAGCTGAGAACCTGACCACAAAAACTATTGACGATATGGTCATTGCTGCCGTGCGATCGCTCACCGAAGAAGTCAAAGAAATGATTATTACTGCCAGTGGAGAGTTGCAACGCGGACAGGATATGCTGTTTTCTAGCGAAACACGTGCTTCCGATCTAGCTACCGCTCAAATTATGGTCAAAGATGCGATCGCCCTGACTGAAACCGCAATTAATCGCACAGGCATGGCTTTGGAGTTTCCCGAACTCATTCAAACTGCCCGCCAGCAGGAGGTTAGAGATTATGTGGTACAAATATTACTAACTATCCACGACCAGCGATCGCGTATTGATGAATTAATTAGTGGTTCTTTAGTCGATTGGCAGTTGACAAGATTGGCACAAGTCGATCAGCATATTCTCAGAATCGCTACCGCCGAAATTGCCTATCTAAATGTGCCTAAACCAGTCGCAATTAACGAAGCTGTTGAGTTAGCAAAGCGTTACAGTGCCCAAGATGGCTATAGATTTATTAATGGCGTTTTGCGAAATATCAATCCGATTAAGCTTTGATCGCCTATTACAATACTTCGGACAAATTTAGGCAGCGATAGCGCCATAGTAGCAAAGCTTAGAGAAATTAGGATGGAATTTAATCAATGTAAGCTCCAAATCTAATAGGGAAATAAATCGTTCAAGTAAGTGACAATTGAGCGATAGCCTTTTATAACAATAGTTCGGACAAAATTTAAAGCTTAAAACCGGGTTCTCGTTGGGGTTTATACTCAGAGGCTAGTTTTCGGAATGCGCTTAAATCAATTTTAGGAGATTCTTTTGGGGCAGAAGTAATTAATTTTAATAGTTTCGATCGTGACGGAGAAGTATTTGGCAGACCCGATCAGGTGGAAATTGATGTGATTATTAAAAATGGTTTACTCATCCTATGTGAAATTAAATCTTTAGGACTTACGCACTCAAATTCACAGAAACTTATCGGGATGGAGTTTGAGGGCGAAGCCCTCAATTGGGGCTGTGCCCCAAAACCCCTTTAAATATAGGTTTTCTTTTTACACTGCGTAAGTCCTAATCTTCTATAAGTAAAGGTGATATGTACATATTTAATCGCAAAGTTGCATTTTACGAAAAGCACCATCACAGAGTCGTTAACCGTAAGCTCGTTATCTGGCTAATGGTTGATTTTAGAGCTTTGCCTGTAGCCGAAAACTTAGGAATTGAAATCTTTAGTTATCCTGAAGATGTGGGAAATATTTAAAAAGATAGCAACGTTTTAATCGGCAAGAGCATAATCGCTAAAACTATATCAATCTGATTAATGTAATACTCTTGAGAATCGATCGAAACAAGATTGTCTTTTAAAACCATAAATTTCCAAACTGTTCCCGTAGAAACAACACCGTAAATTTCATGCACAGGATGTCCCTCTTGCTTATTAAATATTTGGGCAGCAACCATTTCTGCAATGCATTGACCTAATCCAGCTTTAATATTTTCATTTTTGGCTTCCACGATCGCCACAACTGGCACACGAATAAAATATTGTTCCTTTGAGCAACTAATAATGTAGTCACAATAGCCCGACAAACCTTTTTCTTTGTCAACATCAAACTCAGTACCAGAAAATAAACTGATTTGATAATTAGTCTGACGGCGTAATTCTGCTAGCACTGGCGCGATTAAAAATTCAGAGCGAGATTTTTCGGTATTAATAGCAGTGGCTAAAGGTATGTACTCTTTGAGTGTTTGTTGAAGATAATCTGAAGGAATAACGCCCTTTACTTCTGCAAACAAATTACGATCTTCTTCAATGACCAAATTGAAGACAGTTTGGACTTTACTAAGTGTCGTAAACTCGCTATATGACATAACCTTAAAATTCTATTAGAGAAATTGCGATCGCAGAGCATACTCTCATCATGGTAGCATTTAGCCCTATGGTATAAGAATTTTGTGAATCATTTGACCAACGTTTACTCTATAGTTCCGAGGCTTCCCCCTGCAATTGATGGGGTAGGCGATTATGC
>CAZLKI010000072.1:0-11793 GCA_964560035.1 uncultured Synechococcus sp. | reverse complement strand
TTATATGATGATTATTAAGACGATCGCCAACATTGAATTTGAACCAAAGTTTATAAGTCGTTAATAAATATAGGACTTACGCAGCGTAAAAAGAAAACCTATATTTAAAGTGGGTTTGGGGCACAGCCCCAATCGAGGGCTTCGCCCTCAAACTCCCTCACACTAAGTTTCTATAACTTTGAGTGCGTAAGTCCTAGAATAGTTACTAAACATCCAAATTTAAACCACATCGAATAAAACTGTATTCATATACCGATCTGCCCACTCTTTGCCAAAGGCTTTTTCTAAGATCCGCCGAGTTTTATCATTTTGTTGTTGTTGCTGGCAGTAATAGCGTTGACGGGCTTGGATTTTAGCCTTTTCTTCATCTGAGACTAGGTTCGATTCAAAACTTAAATCAGAGGCGATCGCACAGACCTGAGCGCAATATTTTTCTACAGTTTGAAAAAACAACTCTTCTTCTAATTCCCCTTGAGGTCGCACAAATACACAAAACTCAGAAAAAATCTCCTTACCCCATTCTGGCAGTTCGCGCGGTTGAGTAAAATTAGATTGAGATTTTTGCCATTGTTTAATCGGATCGCTAATGCTTGAGGGCATGGAAACTGTGGGAGAAATATCCACGATCGCCGCACTAATTCCTGCTTTCCCCCCAATTAAATCTGCCCCAAATATCGGTAGTGGGTAATCAAAACGGGGATACATGACGCAATGTAAAATATCTAAGTTTGTGCCGACTTGTGCCAGTTCGATGTGGAGTTTGCGAAATTGAGGAGCTTGATAACAGCGATTTTGAATTGTGAGCCTTTCTCCTTCGAGTTTGCCTTCCACATATCCCAAGTCTTCGGGCATTTCATAGGTGGAGATGGTTAGATATTGGTGCCAAATTGCTTCGATGCGATCGCTGAGTTTGATAATTAAAGGATGAAAATTATGATTGTCCATAGATTTACTTGTTTTAATATTCTTTATTTAGATATTTATTTTAGATATTTATTTTAGATATTTAAGTCGATATGGCGAGCGTAACTTTTTTGGTGTCCCAATTATTTTTTAGTTGTTTTTTAGTGCTTACCAGTCTTAAATTATCACTTTGGTTAAAACTGTGATTGAATTAATTGTCCGTTACTAATTTGGATGTATATGGCACCTAAGATTACTGAGATCGGTCATCCTCTTATTGCACCACTTTTAGAAAAGAGCGATCGCGAACTTTTAACTTTATTCCAAGCTCATCCTAATTTGGGGCAGTACTTTGTAGCGATTTTTTGTCGATATCAGCAGATTATCTATATCCTTACCCATGATGCAGGGCGATCGCGCGGTCAAGCCGATTATTTATTTGCTAAAACTTGGGAACGCATTTATCAGGAATTAAAATTATTAAAAATTGAAACTATAAATTCTCTACAAAACTTTTTAATAGATATTACGGGTGCGGTAATTAATTCAACTGATACATCTGAGCATAGACTTGAAGATATCAATAATGGCGATCGTGTGACTCCACCTCTATTTTTATGTTATCTAAATCAAGCATTAGAAAAATTACCGCCCGATTTGCGTTTAGTTTTAATTTTATCTCAAACTTTTAATTGGAGTTCTGGACGAATTGTTGCTTATTTACAGTCTGAGGGTGATTCGCTTGGAGATGCTTTCCGTCGTCATCGTGTCAAAGATATAAATGGACTGATATCCGAGGCTAATCTAGCTCTTATTCAACTTATTCCTCAGGATATCCAAGAGATTTATCTATCCCCAAGTCCAGTTACTTCTTAAAATCACTCTTTAAAATCACTCTTTAAAATTAGTATAGAAGGCTAAACCCATGTCACATCCTCTGATTCAGTCAGCCCTTGCAGATCTCGATCTCGATTTGGAAGCAGAACTAAAAAGATATAGGTATCATTATGAAGATGTGTTACCGATTGATTTAGAAATAGTTGATCGAGATTTCGATCCATTCTCTAATTCAAGTTTTAGTTCTGGGTTAGATTCAGATCTTGAACTAGATCCTGAAGATAAAAATTTAGATCTTAATTCTGATTTAAGTCTTCCAATATTTGAGTTATCTTATCTAGATGATTTATCTAGTGGTTTATCTGCGGATTTATCAGAAGACTTAGAAAATAATTTAGAAGAAGAATTTTGCGATCGCTTAATGCCGAGAGAATCAGACAAGTTTACTGAGGATTTTACAGAAGAATTTATTGAGAATACTTCAGAAACAGCTTTAAACCAAAATCCTAAAGAACTAAATCCTAACCTTTTGAGTCCTTTGGGCATTATTGCGATGATTTTATTACTGGTTTCTAGCGCAGCAGTTGGTTATCTTTTAGTCGATCCTTCAGGACTGAATAGACTGATCGAACAGGAGGATTCTAACAAGTCTACCAGTTCATTGCCCAATAGCTTACCCGTTAGTTTAATGGAACGGTTAGAGTTATTTCAAAAGACTTCTAATAAAGTAGAACCAGTTCCTTTTGTTGATTTTTCTGTAAATAAACCTGCTAAAGATTTCAGTAAATCGCCAATCCTAAATCTTCCTACTTTGATTCCTCCGATTGGGATCGGTCGTTCCTTTGAACCTCCAGTTCCGCCAATTTCTCCAATCACAGTCGAGCCTGAAAATAGAATTAAATTAGCACCAGTTCCCGATCGCTTAGTAAATAATCCTACGATTAATGCGCAAAAGCTTACTAAATCTCAAATTAGATCTCAAAAGGCACTTCAATTAGATAAAAATCCGAACTTGCAATCAGAGCGAACTTTACCAAATCAAGAAATTATTCCTCAATCTAAACCAGTGCGATCGCAGGTATCTAAAGAACAAAATCTAAATCCAGCAAAACCTTTGGCAAAAACTCTAATTAGTCCTAGCATTATCGAAAATAAACCTGTGGTAGAACCTGTTAATCCAAAACCAAATACTGAAACTGCGGTCATTGAACCCAAGCCTGAAGTAGTTCAGGAGTTTAATTAAGCGAGTTTTCTAAAGGCTACTTTGCATACTATGAGGGAATACCATGAGGACAGACGATCGCTCTTAATTAGCTTTTAATTACCAGATCGTAAATAGGTTGATTAGTGGTACAAAGTAAATGACATTCATATAAATCGGGCTCTTGCACGCCAACAGAGGCGATCGCAGGTTTATCGGGAAATGGAATTAGGCGATCGAATAAAACGGAATTGTTACTATCATCAAAATCAAATTGCAGTAAATATACAGCAGGACCGGCATTCAAATAATCCAGCAATCGAAACCCCAAACGATAGAGAGGTTGTCTGAGATGATCTTTGAGATGATAGGGCTGATGATACTTGTCTGGATTACTTGCCAATTTGGTAATTACTTCAGCATAAATAACACCTCTAGCTGTGCAGACTATGGGTAGCCAAAAATTACCCTGATTAGTCGAACCAAAACCAAATTCTTGATTAACCCAGTTTCTCAGGGCTGTAAGGTCAGAACAGGTTGCAATAATATCTTTAGCTGCTTTCATTACTAACTATTCGTCACCAAAGGTAGGTAAAGATAAACCTGCTGTTTGAATTTCTGGGACTTCAATCCGTTGGGGCGGGATCGCATGGGATAGACGATGACTCAGGTTTTGGACTTCGGAATTTAGCTGAGTATTTTGTTTTTGTAACTCTTCCACTTTGGATTTAACTGGCTCCATCCGTTCCGAAAACTTGGTGCTGTAAACTGTGGGCAGGTTATCAATTTTTTGTTGCAGACTTTGAGCATTGGCATTTACTTCGGCAAGAGTATTTTGGAGTTCGCTTAGTTGTTGTTCGCGTTCTTTAAGTAAAAGTTGGTGTAGGATTAGCTGCTCTTCGGCATTTAGCAGTTTATTAGTTAGCGATCGCATTTCTTGCTCGTGTTGTTCTGATAAAGCTTGGTTTGGCAAAAAGGCAACATTTCCTTTTACTAATCTCAAAACTTCTTCGGAAAGCTGCTGTACTAGAAGATCTCGTTGCTGTAATTCTTGCTGAAGTCGGATATTTTCATCTCGTAAGGTTTCCATTTGATTGACTTTAACTCTCTTTAGGACTCATTTCTAGACTTAGTTTTTGGGCTTGTTTCTAGTTTTTTGCGCTTTTGTTGGCTTTTTAAAGTGTAAGTATTTTGCTGTGATAGTTTAGCATTTAGTAGAGCGATCGCACGCAATATCTATCATGTGGGAAAGGTGTAAAGCAAGATTGGTGATGTATTCTTAGAAACGTTTAACCAAAATCACCCAGTAATATACTCTTTATCTAACTTTATTCAATCATTTTGTTTAAACACTTTATTTAAGTTGAGATGACCAGACCTTCCGAAAGCTTCACCAAACACCAAATTCAGCAAGATATTATTAGTTGTCGCCAGCGTACCTTATCTCTATTTCGACATTTAGACTATGAGATCGATTATAAAACTTTCTCGGCTCAGGCACATCCAGAGTTTAGCCCAGCAGGTTGGCATTTAGGGCATATTGCTTACAGTTGGGATCATTGGATCTTGGTCAAATGTGCTGGATTAACTCCGACTGAGCCTAAATATACAAGGTTGTTTGCAGTAGATGGACTAGCTAAAGCCGATCGGGTAAGACTGCCTAACCTAGCTGATGTTTGTGACTATGTAAATTTAGTTGGCGATCGCCTGTTAACTTACCTGCAATCAAGCTCAACATTCAGGGAAGAAGTAAAACTGTGGCGATGGTTAATTCAACATGAAAGTCAACATGCTGAGACTGCCATGATTGTTTTGCAATTACTTGATAAATGCCATCAAAAACCTCATTCCTCCCTGTCTTACAATCTCAAATCTGAATTAATTACAATTCCTTCAGGATATTTTGAACAAGGAAACAACTCAATTGACGCAATGGATAATGAAAGCTCTGCCCAATCGGTTTATGTAGATAGTTTTTCCATTTCTAATCGTCCCGTCAGCCAAAGCCAGTATCAAAGCTTTATAAATGCAGGTGGCTACAGTTCTAAACAATGGTGGAGTTCCGCAGGATGGGAGTGGCTGCATCATCAAAAAAGTTCAGAGCCTTTAATTTTAACTCCTTTGCATAATCGGATCTTTGACGATCCTGCCAATAGTCCAGTATGTGGAATTAATTGGTACGAAGCTGATGCCTATGCGCGATTTGCTGGCATGAGATTACCCTCAGAATCAGAGTGGGAAAAGGCTGCTAATTATCTTGGCGATCGCATGATGGGAAGAGTTTGGGAATGGACATCAACCTTATTTCATCCCTATCCTAACTATTTACCGTTTCCCTATTCAGGCTATTCCAGTACTTATTTCGATCAACAGCACTATGTCTTAAAAGGAGGAAGTTGGGCAAGTAGTTCGTATACTTTGCGATCGCCATTTCGGAATTGGTATCAACCTCACGTTCGTCAGATATTTGCGGGTTTACGCTGTGTAAAGCTAGCTATAAGTTAAATCTAAAATTTACCTAAAAAATAAGAGCTTAGTTCTGAAACTAAACCCCTAACTGAGATCGAATTAAACCTCAGATTTGCTAACTCCTGATATTTCTAAGGATGAGAATTAGAACTTCTTGATTTTACATACTCTTGCTCAAAGCTAGTTTCGAGAGTTTTAATAGTTTGAGGGCTGATGTCTGGTTGGGGAAAGAAGCGATCTACGATCAATCGATCCAAAGAAAACTGTCCCGCGCCATTAACTGCAAAAAATGCAAAGCTTACACAGTACAAGACTGTCAACTCAATCGAGGGAATAGAGAAACCTGAGACGTGAATGTGATGGTAAATTGCTACCAACATCGTAGACGTTAAACCAAAAGCAGCAAATCGAGTGAATAAGCCAAGAACTAATAGAGGGGAGCCGATTAGTTCGGTTAAAGCGGCAACATAGCTGAAAAAGATCGGAAAAGGTAAACCAATCTCAACCACGTAAGACTCAGCAAAACCAGAAATATCACTAATTTTATCCAAGCCGTTGTGCATCATTACCACGCCTACTACAACTCTAAATAGGGTTAAAGCAGCTTGAGTGAGGACTTTAGGTGCATTTTCAGAACGTAACAGTGATACTCCCAACGAGCCTGCTACTCTAACAGTGTTATTCATAAATATTTTTAAAGTTATGTAGATTTATCTTTACTTATCGCAACTATTCGTTGTTTTAGTACATTTATCTTAACATAATTTTAAAAAGTAGAGTTCAAAATGGGGCATTGCTGGCAAAATTAATCTCAATTTTCTTTATTTATCGGTAGGGCAACTCAATCTAGCCAAGTGCCGAAATCCCGAAAGGGGAAAACCAGAAACTCTAAGAAGTGATTTTTAGAAGCTCTGCACCTTTAGGTCGGGGTCATGTCACAATTACAAAAGCTATTAAACCCAGAGCTTTATGGTCACTATTCCTGTAACCCAACGACTGTTGACGGCTGAAGAGCTAACCCACTCCGACGACACCCCCGTGGATAACGAACTGCAAAATGATATACCTAATATGCTGCTTAACCTCTTACGATCGCTTTGGGCAGAGCGTTCCGATTGGTTTTGGGGCGTGGATATGGGAATCTATTACGAACCTAATATTGAAAATCCAGATCGATCTAAAGTAATTATTCCCGATGGTTTTCTGGCGATCGGTGTTCCTAGATATACAACCGAAGGCGGTCGCCTCAGCTACTTACTTTGGCAAGAGCAGAACATTATGCCAATTTTAGCTTTAGAAGTAGTTTCGCAAAAATACAACAGTGAATATGAAGATAAATTAGTTATTTACGAAGAGTTAGGGATTTTTTACTATGTGATCTACAATCCCTTAGCACAGAAAATCGCCAGACATAAAAATCGCCAGCCCATAGAAGTCTATAAACTCGTGAATGGCAAATATGAGCTTCAAAGGGGAAATCCAGTGTGGATGCCAGAAATTAATTTAGGAATTGGTTGTGAGTGGCAGAATCAGGCAAAGTGGTCAAGGGAGTGGGTATTTTGGTATGACCAAAGTGGAAAGCGATATTTAACCGAAGGCGAGAAACTGGTGGCTGCGGAAATGGCAAATTTGCAAATGTTTCAAGCTAAGGAACAGGAACGTCAGGCTAAAGAAAAATTAGCCACATATCTCAGATCCTTGGGCATTAACCCCGATGACATTACTTAATTGGCTTACTCTTTTTTACAACTCTATGTCCCAACCAAAACACACTTAAGATCTCTAAACCAAAGCAGGATTAAACGCAAATGGCACAGCCACAGGACTAAGAACTTGAATGCGCTTTTTTGACTAGCATCAGACATATAGATATTGCCAGTGCTATCTAAAGCCATACTTGTTGGATTATTAAAGGGAGAATACAAATGATTAACTTTTAACAATTAAACTTGAGCTTAAGTTGCTAAATATTCCAAACTGTTAAAACTGCTTTCTAGCAAAGATCAGAATGGCGATCGCAAGTACCAACAACGCATAACTCAAAATATAAACGCCATTAGTAAATAAATCGACTAGGGTAGGTAATATTCCATAGACAGCTTCATTTTTAAGATTGGCACGGGAAAGATCGGGCAAAATTAAGTAAATTATCCGCGTTAGAGCTTGCAAACTTTCACTTTTAGAAATTTCACCTAGAGCTAGTAAATCTTTACTAAAATTACCCATCAAATAAGTGGAAAAAGTCAATAATGCTGCCACCAACGAGCTAGTAAAAGTGCCAAACAGAATGGCGATCGCCCCTAAAAGCATTAATTGCCAAAATATGTAGAAATTAGCAACTAAAATTGTCGCGACAGGAATTGAAATCTTGGTAAAAGTCATGACGATAATCAAAATCGCTGACATGATTCCCACCAGCACTGCCAAAACTGAAGTAACTCCCAAGTGTTTGCCTAAAATAAAGTCTGCCCGACTCATGGGCTTGGCAACTAGAACAAATATGGTGCGCTTCTCGATTTCTTTATTTACTAAGGCAGTTCCGACAAATACCGCCACAATTAAGCCTACTATTTCGATCGCAGCCATGCCCACATCGAGAATGATCTTTTTTTCACCACCGGCAGAAAGCTGGGGTAAAAGGTTAACGGCAGCAACTAAGATTAAAGTAAATAATAAAGTCAGGTATAAAACCTGTTCGCGTAAAGTTTCACGAAAAACATTAAATGCAATCGCGCTAATTCGACCTAAATTCATATTTCAGTGCAATTTGTAGTTTACTTAAGATAGATTTTAAGCATTTAGCTGTACCAATTTTTTAAATCCTTGAAAGGTATTTTTATGATGATGGGGATAAACCAAGCCGATCTACAAGTAAATCCACAGGTAAATCCGCATCCAGAGGAGGAGATCGCCATCGATCTTACTGATAATATGACTGGAAATAATGAACAAGATCGAAATAATCTGAAAAGTAGGTTATTTGGTAGATTGCTTGTGGGTATAACTTTCCCTTTGATTATAATTAATGGCTGGCTGGGGTTAGAACTTTTTCGATTTTTTAAACCCATTTTTAGTATTTTAATTGCGGCGGCGATTTTGGCGTTTTTGTTGAATTATGCTGTAGAGTTAGCGATCTCTACGATCAAATTACCCCGTGGCACAGCCGTTTTAGGTGTGTTTTTACTAGCGGTTTCAGTCTTAGCAGCCGTGGCTGTGGTATTAGTGCCGATCGCTTTAACGCAGCTTAATGAATTAGTTAAAGGCTTACCAAGTTTAATTGACTCGGGAAATCAGCAATTAATTGCCCTCCAGCTTTGGTATCAAGAGCAAAATATCGATGTTAATATTCGCGGAATTGCCATTCAGCTAACGGAAAGACTTACAGGACAACTTCAGTCACTGACGGGAAAAGTTTTAGGGTTTGCTTTAGATACGGTAGGCAGCGCTGTCAACCTTTTATTAATCTTAGTCCTGACCTATTACTTACTATCCTACGGCGATCGCATTTGGAAAGGGATTTTTCAATGGTTTCCTCAAACTTGGGGCGGACAAGTGCAAAAATCTTTACGTCAGAATTTTCAGAATTACTATATCGGGCAAGCGACTTTGGCATCTTTGAGCGGAGTCTCGGTGACTTTGGCTTTTATTACGATGCAGGTGCCATTTAGTATTTTATTTGGGTTAGCGATCGGGATTATGGGCTTAATTCCCTTTGGTGGAGCTTTAACTGTAGGTATTATTTCCTTTGTCTTGGCATTGCAAAATTTTTGGTTGGGAGTAAAGGTTTTAGTTACGGTAGTTGTGATCGATCAGATTATTGCCAATGTCATTGCTCCCAGAATTTTGGGCGACCTAACTGGTTTGAATCCTGTATGGATTTTGATTTCTTTATTCATTGGTTTGCAAATTGGCGGATCGTTGGGCTTGGTAATTGCCGTACCTGTAGCAAGTTCGATTAAAACCACTGTGGATAATTTGAGAAGTTTACAAACCAGCAATATCTGACCTAACTACTGTTCATTTTTTATAGAGCTATTTACAGAAGTCTGAGAGATTTGAACAGAAGCCCGATCCAAACCAGATTTAAGCCCTACTACCAACAGAATATTAGTTACGGTTAAAAAAGACTCAGCCCCTCCATGCAGCCAATCTATATTTGCTAAAGATGTTCCATAGACAACCTGAGCATAAATTCCCGCAGGAATAGTGATCGCCACAAAGACTAAAGTGCCATAAAAACCCCACAAAGCATATTTTGGCAGTCTTCCTGACTTCGTGATAAACCACAGGAATAATAAATAGGGAAATAGAGATAAGCCAAACAATGTTTCTTTTGACATTAATAACTTTATATTTCAATATAGCTTCAATATATAGGTTTTGGCTTTACTAAATCACCCTAAATGAGTAAAGAGATGTGTCAATTGGGAGAAAAATGGATGCGGACTATAGCATACTTAATTGTCAATAGGTAGAGAAGATCTACTTAATAACTACAGACGACTAATGTATACTCATCTAAGTATCTGCCCTCTCGTATTATCGAAGAAATTGTGACTAAGGTGATTTCTGGAAAAGTTTCTACCTGCAGAGTTCTGGAAATAGCTGAATGGAGTCAAAGCTATTAGGGTAAATCGTTTTTCAGAAATCTCCTAAAAAGAGACTAAGGCTCTAAAAATAAGCTAAGTAGAGATTTAGCTGTGTATAGATGTGATGAGTTTGCAGCAGAAAATTAACTTATCCGAAAAACTAAAAATAGAGAACAATGCATGGAAGATCTATTTACAGGACAGCTAAGTACATGGGCAAGCCTCTACGACTGGTCGCAAACCCCTTTGGGTGCTGTTGAAAATTGGTCGTCAGACTTGAAAGCGGCGATGCAGATCTTAGTTAGCGATCTGGATCGAGCTAAAACTTCAGGAGGTAGCCGCAATCCATCGCTTTATAAGAGCCAGCAACGCTACGAAACTCTGCTTAAGTTTATGGATCGAGGATTCAGTATTGCGGAAATGATATTTGATCCTGAAGGAAGACCTGTAAACTATCGTTTTTTGGAGGCAAATAGTCTGTTTGAACAAATGACAGGACTAACAGAGGCAATGGGCAAGACTGCACTAGAGCTTATTCCCAATCTAGAGAATTTTTGGGTGGATACCTTTGGCAATATGGTATTGACTGGTGAGTCCATACAGTTTGAACATGAAGCTAAATCGTTAAATCGGTGGTTTGAAGTTAATGCTTTTCCGATTGATGCCCCTCGAGAATTTAGATTTGGGGTCATATTTACAGATATTACGGCTCGCCGCAATGCGGAAATTAGTTTGAAGTTGATTCAAGAACGCTTAGAGATTTCTCTTGCCGCCGGAGAAGTGGGCGCGTGGGATTTGGATCTTGTCACCAAAAATGCTTGGCATTCAATCGAACACGATCGCATTTTTGGCTACGAGGAACTTTTACCAGAATGGAACTACGATCAATTTTTGAGCCATGTGATTGAGGAAGATCGAGCAAGGGTAGACCTAGCCTTTCAACAGGCGATCGCTAATGGTATTCCTTGGGAAATTGAATGCGAGATCAGAACTCCACAGGGAGAAGCACGCTGGATTTGGATTAAGGGTCGCACCGAATATGACGAAAATGGTCAACCGCTTAGAATGTATGGCGTAAAGCGGGATATTAGCGATCGTAACCGAGTGGAACAGAATAACAAATTCTTGGTTGAGGTTCAAAAGGATCTTAACTCCATTAAAGATATTAACCAAATGCTAAGTGTGGTGGGCGAGAAAATTCGAGCTTGGTTTGGCTTCTCGATCCTTACTTTTGGTGATGTAGATACTGCTACCAATATTGCCACCACTTTTCACAGCAGTGCGGAAGATGGTAAGTTTGTTCAAGTTACCGACTATTCTCTGATTGACTTTTTCAGCGAAGATCACCTGCAAAAACATCGTAGGGGAGAAATTGTGGCGATCGATGATGTATTTAACGATCCAGGAATTAAGGATCGAGGTGCTGCCTATGAGCGTCTTCCCATTCGCTCGATGCTAACCATTTCTTATTTGAGCGATGGAGAATGGAAATTTATAATTAGTGGTAATCGCCCTGAGACTTGCATTTGGCGTAAAGATGAACTAGATCTAATGTCTGAACTAATCCCCCGCATTTACATAGAAATTGAGCGATCGCGTTCTGAAGCTGCCTTAGCAAGTGCTAACCAACGTTTTGAAGCGGCAACGCAGGCAGTGGATGGAATTATCTTTGAATGGAGTGTGGACACTAACTTTATTTTTCGCTCCAAAGGTTTATTTAATTTAATTGGGGTTGAGGTAGAGGATGCGCCTCCCACTTCCGATTGGTGGTTTAATTTAATTCACCCTGAAGAC
>CAZLKI010000071.1:0-11911 GCA_964560035.1 uncultured Synechococcus sp. | reverse complement strand
TGGACTAAGATTTGAGGGCGATCGATCATGCCTTCACCTCCGTGATTTTGTCAGTGATTATTTCTGTGATTTTGTCAGTAATTTTCTCAGTGATTATTTCGGCGGTAACCCAGTCATAACCTCGACTTTCTAGCTCCAGTGCCAATTCTTTATCACCCGTCATCACAATTTTGCCTGCATCCATCACATGAATGAAATCGGGCACAATGTAATTTAGTAAACGCTGATAGTGAGTAATTAGAACAGTGGCATTATGAGGATTGGCTAACTGATTTACACCACTCGAAACTATCTTCAAAGCATCAATGTCCAGCCCTGAATCGGTTTCATCTAAAATTGCCAGCTTCGGTTCTAAAATTGCCATCTGTAAAATTTCATTGCGCTTTTTTTCACCACCAGAGAAGCCCTCATTCACACTGCGGCTTAAAAAACTAGGATTCATTTCTACAATTTTTAACTTATCCTGAACCAAATCATCAAAGTCTAATAAATCTAGTTCGGGTAAATTCTTTTGTTTTTGTAAGGTATTGTAAGCCAGCCTTAAAAAGTCGGCATTGGTAACACCGGGAATCTCTAGGGGATACTGAAAAGCTAAAAATACGCCTGCGCGCGATCGCTCCTCAGGAGGTAACTCTAATAGACTTTGCCCCATAAAAATCACTTCTCCGCCTGTAACCGTATAGTCAGGGTGTCCTGCTAAAACCTTAGAAAATGTGCTTTTGCCTGAGCCATTTACACCCATAATTGCGTGAATTTCCCCCGCCTTAACCTCTAGGTTCACACCCTTAAGAATTTCTACGCCTTCAACTTCTGCCCTCAGGTTTTTGACTGACAGGATTACTTGACTATTTTCTACAATCATCTTTAAGTTTTTGTCTTTATCTTATTATTGCAGTCTTATTACACTCTTGCTGATTACAGTGCGGGATGATATAGATTGCTCGATCGATGGGCAAGAAATTCATAACACGATTTAGATAGTGAAGTGATTTTGCTCGCCATGTCATCAACTTAATTTTGTATTAGATCTTCTATGCACCATAACCATCTGTCTATCTTTAATCTCAATCATACTTACCCTGATGGTACTAAAGCACTGCAAAAACTGAATTTGGAAATTCGAGCAACTGAGAAAACAGCATTAGTAGGAGCAAATGGATCGGGAAAATCAACCTTATTGTTACACTTAAACGGCGTACTAATGCCCCAAGAGGGTGAAATTGTAGTTGGCGAGATGGCAATGAACGCTAAAAATTTGCAACAAATTCGCAACTTTGTCGGATTGGTATTTCAAAATCCAGACGATCAATTGTTTATGTCAACAGTTTGGCAAGATGTAGCATTTGGTCCGATGAATCAAGGCTATCGGGGACAGGAACTGAGCGATCGCGTCACCCAAGCTATGAATGCAGTGGGACTAGATTTAGAAAGGTATAGTAAGCGTCAAGCACATAATCTTTCAGGTGGTGAAAAAAAACGAGTAGCGATCGCAGGAGTATTAGCCATGCAACCCCAAATTTTAGCCTTTGACGAACCTTCTGCCCAACTCGATCCGCGATCCCGCCGTCAATTAATTCAACTATTACAAACTCTGCCCCAAACCCAACTGATCGCCACTCACGATTTGGATTTAGCACTAGAAATTTGCGATCGCACAGTTATCCTCAATCAAGGGCAAATAGTCTATGACGGCGATACCCAAACCGCTCTAAGCGATCGAGAATTACTAGAACAGCACGCCCTCGAACTTCCTTTATGCCTGAGTCGCTAGAACTCTTGCGAGATTAAATTTTTGAAAGATATTTTTAAGATGGGGTATAAATATGTAACTTAAGAGAGTTTTTAAAAACTGGAAAATTAGAAGAAATTTAGCTTGGTGTTAGCTTAGAAGAAGTCTGAAATCCACTAGGTGAGGCAAATCCACTCCCTTCCCAGTCAAGGAACAGATATAGGAGCCAAAGAAAAAATGTGCTTCAAAGTCTTATATATCTGCTCAGAATTCATCAAGATTTTGACATCTTCTAACTTTTTTTTAATTTCAGCAATGGTTGTATTTGATGGTAGATGATGAATTTCATATTCCGCCAAATTAAAGTTAGGCGAATAAGTAGGTGTAAGTCCTAAGCAAGATGCCAAACTGAGAGCAAGTAAATAAGCAGATTTAGATTTCTTAGAACTTGCAGCATCGACGGGAGAGATTTACTTAAAGTATTTAGTTAATTGTAAATTACTGTAGGATAGATTTTATCTGAATAACTATCTAATCTCTCAAAGATCTCAACTAGAAAGTTATATTTAAATGTACGGATAGCCACACATTTTCATCTTTATATTGGGCTAAATTTAGTTTAGATCTAAATAAAACATTCATTAATTTAACTAAGCGACTGAGTAATTCCCTATGGCGCGTGACTATTATGAAATCCTCGGAATCTCCCGTGATGCAGATCAGGAGGAAATCAAGCAAGCTTACCGACGATTGGCACGGAAATATCATCCTGATGTGAATAAAGAAGATGGTGCTGCCGAACGGTTTAAAGAAATTAATCAAGCTAACGAAACTTTATCAGAACCCGAAAAACGGGCGCGCTACGATCGCTTTGGGGAAGCAGGAGCAACGGCTGGCTATCAAGATGTAGGCGATATGGGCGGCTTTGCCGATATTTTTGAAAGCTTTTTTGGTGGATTTAGCGGGGCGGGGGCGCAACAAACTACCAGACGGCGATCGGGTCCAGTTCGGGGCGACGATCTACGGTTCGATCAAAAACTAGAATTTCGCGAGGCAATTTTTGGTGGTGAGAAACAAATTCGGATCTCCCACTTAGAAACCTGTACTACTTGCACGGGATCGGGAGCGAAACCTGGAACTAAGCCAAGAACTTGTACTACTTGTACTGGATCTGGACAAGTCCGCCGTGCTACTCGTACTCCATTTGGTAGCTTTACTCAAGTTGGAAACTGTCCTACCTGTAATGGCACAGGACAAATGATTGAAGATAAATGTGATACCTGCGGCGGTAACGGGCTCAATCAAATTACTAAAAAGCTAAAGATTACGGTGCCACCCGGCGTAGATAGTGGTACCAGGCTACGAGTGACAGGCGAGGGCGATGCTGGGCAGAAAGGCGGAGCTTCGGGAGATTTATATGTTTATCTATTCGTGCAGCCCGATCAAGAGTTTGAGCGCGAAGGTATAAATATTATCTCTGAGATTAAAATCAGCTATCTTCAAGCAATTCTGGGTGACAAGATAAATGTTGGCACTGTAGACGGCAAGAAGCCTTTAACTATTCCTGTGGGGACGCAAGCTGATACAGTACTTACGCTTGAGGGGTTGGGCGTACCAAAACTAGGTAATCCTGTAGCTCGTGGCGATCATTTAATTACGATCAAAATTGATATTCCCACCAAAATTAGTGGCGAGGATCGCGAAATTCTAGAAAAAATGCTGGATAAGCTTAAGGGTAATGCGGGTAAAGGCGGACTCGAAGGCTTTTTAGGAGGAATTTTTAACCGATGATACCTTCTGATTCTCAACTTCCTAATTCGCAATATCTTGATTTAAGGGGCGTTCCCTGCCCTTTAAGTTTTGTCAAAGCTAAATTGCGTTTAGAAAGAATTCAGTCGGGACAAATACTAGAGTTATGGCTAGATTTTGGCGAGCCTGTGGAGCAAGTTCCGAATAGCCTTACGGTAGACGGACATAAAATTATCAGCCTAAAGGAACATGAGGATAAATTCTTTACATTAGTGGTACAGAAAGTTTGATCACAGGTACTGTTCTGGCACTACAAGCAAATTATTATCGAGTGGGTTTAGATAATGAAGCTGAATATCCGTGTCCAGAACTGCTATGTATTCGGCGAGCAAGGCTTAAAAAGACGGGGCAAAATGTCTATGTGGGCGATCGCATTGAAGTTGAGGAACCAGATTGGCAAGGGGCACGCGGGGCAATTTCGGGAATTTTTCCCAGACGTAATTTATTAGAGCGTCCGATGGTGGCAAATGTGGATCGGGTACTATTGGCTTGGGCATTAACCGAACCGCAGATCGATCCCTATCAACTTAGTCGATTTTTAGTTAGTTTAGAATCTCAAGATTTAGATGTGGTGCTGTGCTTTACGAAACGGGATTTAGTAAGCGCAGAGTTTTGCCAAAATTGGAGCGATCGCCTAGAAAGTTGGGGCTATAAATCCTTAGCGATCAGCGTCCACACAGGCGAGGGTATAGAGACATTACGTGAGTGCTTAAACGAAGGCGTAACCGTAATTACAGGGCAGTCGGGCGTGGGCAAATCGAGCTTAATTAACTTTTTAATTCCAGATTTAAATATTCGTGTGCACTCGGTTTCGGCAAAAATGGGGCTCGGTCGGCATACTACACGTCATGTAGAATTATTTGACATTGGCGATCTCGGACTGTTGGCAGATACCCCTGGATTTACGCAACCTACGTTAATATGCGAGCCGATCGGCTTAATAGATTGCTTTCCCGAAATTCAAAGATCGGAAATCCCAAATACCTGTCAATTTCGAGATTGTTTGCATTTAAACGAACCCGATTGTGCGATTCGAGGCGACTGGGAACGCTACGAGCATTATTGTTTGTTTTTACAAGAAGCATTCGCCTATAAAACTTCCCAAGAGGCGATCGCCACTGCCGATAAAACGCTTAAATCTAAGTCGGGCTATGGCGGAGTAACTAAAGAAGAACCTCGACTGGTGACAAAATCTCATAGAAGGCAATCGCGGCGATCGAATCATCAACAATTTGAGGGTTCTTACAAAGAGGACTTAGACTAAATTTAATGATTAGTTTTAACGATCTAGAGCGCGATCGCCGCAAGTAGAAATTATCCGAATTAGATCTTGAATACTAAAAGGTTTACTCATATAGTCATTCATTCCTGCATCTAGGCAAGCTTGGCGATCTTCGGGGCGGGCATTTGCAGTCATTGCCGCAATCCAAGGCTGATTTTCTAGATTTTGGCGAATCAATCGGGTTGCAGTTAAGCCGTCCATTTCTGGCATTTGTACATCCATTAGTACCAAATCGTAGTTTTTTTGCTGCACGGCATTTAGAGCCTCTAAACCATTATTTACGATATCTGGTTGGTACCCCAGCCTTTTGAGTGTGAAGATCGCAACTTTTTGATTGACAAGGTTATCCTCTGCTAACAAAATGCGTAAAGGGAATTTTTTCGCTATGTCGCGATCTATGGGGAGGACTGATGTAGATCGATTCTGAGCTTGCACGATCGCCGAAGTTGTAAGTAAAGCGATCGTAAAGTAAAAGCTAGAGCCTTGAGTAATCGATCCAGTCTGCCAATTTACGGGAGGATTGCCACCAATATAACCGTAGCTTTCGACCCAAATGGTTCCTGCCATTAACTCTACTAGGCGTTTACTAATCGCTAAACCCAGTCCTGTACCACCATATTTACGATTGATAGAAGTGTCGGCTTGGGTAAATGGTTTAAAGAGTTTTGCCAGACGTTCGCAATCAATCCCAATCCCTGGATCGCGAATCATAAAAGTCAGTTCGGATTGGTATTCGGATTCATTAGCAGGGCGATCGCTTAGTAATTTACTGGTGACAACAATCGAAATATTTCCATTTTGAGTAAATTTAATCGCATTTCCCACTAGGTTTAACAATATTTGCCGTAACCGCGAACTATCTCCAATAAAGTTGGGTTGAAGATCCGACGGAATTACATAATTTAGATTTATGCCCTTATCCTCAGCTTGCCTGTTTAATAGGTTACTTACCGACAACAAAATATCTTCTAAACTAAATTCTCTAGACTCTAACGTCAGCATCCCCGATTCAATTTTAGAAAAGTCGAGAATATCGTTAATAATTGTCAGCAAAGCATCGCCGCTATGTTGAATAATTTGAACGAAGTTTTGCTGCTCTATAGTCAAATTAGTATCGGCAAGCAGTTCGGCTATGCCAATTACGCCATTCATCGGGGTGCGTATTTCATGACTCATGTTTGCCAGAAACTCGCTCTTCGCTTTTGTTGCTGCCTCCGCATCTTCTTTGGCTTTTGCCAGTTCTGTCTCTACCCGTTTGCGATCGCTGAGGTCGATATCGACACAGTATATTTCTACTTCACCCTCAATATTTGCAAGCATGATGTGACTGGAATAGACTAAAACTTTAGAGCCGTCTTTGTGTAATAAACTCAGTTCGTTGGCGGGGATTTCTTCTCCCTTATTGAACCAACAATTAATATCCTCGATTACAAACTGCCGCATTTCGGGTGGAATAATTAAATCCTCAAGTTGTCTACCCATTGCTTCCGCTTTGGTATACCCGTAAAGTCTCTCACTAGCATCATTCCAATAGATGACTTGGCGTTGGCGATTGTAACCTTGAACCGAAATTTTGGGCGTGGATTCAAATAAATTACGAAATCGCTGTTCACTTTGCTGAAGTTGTAATTCGGCTTGTTTGCGAGCGCTGATATCAAGCGATATTCCACCTGTGGCGTAGGGTATGCCGTATCTATCCACAATCGGAAATTTAGTGGCAAAATAAATGTGAAGTCCATCTGACATTTCTACCGTCTCTTCAAAATTAATTGCCACACCTTCAACTACTGTCTGGCGATCGTTAGCCCGTAGAGTCTCCGCTATTTCTAAAGGTAAAAAATCATAGTCGGTTTTGCCAAAAATTTCGGTTTGGGTAGTTTGTAAAACTTGCTCGAATTCTTTATTGATTAATAAATACTTTCCTTCCAAGTCTTTCATAAAGATAATGGTAGGAGCATTATTCAAAAAGGCTTTTAATCTTGCCTCGCTAAGTTGGAGTTCTTGCTCGATCTGTTTGCGATCGCTAATATCTCTAACAATTACCAAACATTCATCCGTACCACATGGAACTAATCTTATTTCTTCGTCACAGGGTTTACCATACTTAAGGATTTGATGCTCCCAAACTTGTAGCTCTCCTGTTGTAAAGGCTTGCTCTATACGTTGCAGTTGATATTTTAGTAAATCTGGAGGTAAGACTTCGGATACATGTTTTACGACGGGGAGAAATACTTGAGATCGATCGCTTGCAGGGGGAATAAATTCATAACAGGAACCATCCCGCCCGATACGGAGAAGTAAATCGGGAATTGCATTTAAAATGGCGCGGTTAGTTTCTTCGCTCTGTTTAAGTTGGACTTCGGCTAATTTGCGATCGCTTATATCTACATGGACGAGCACTACACCATCTTGGGATAGCGATATCGGAGCCGCACTCACACTAAACCATCTTGTCACTCCATCCATACAGACAATGCCTGTTTCTACATCGAAAACTGAAGTACGGAGGTTTAAAGCCTGACTACAAGCATATTCTTCAACTGGCATGGGCGATCCATCGGGGCGGATAACATGGGGATTAAGCTGATTTTGCCCACACTGATCTAGGTTAGGTATTCCTAAATAAACCTCAGCGATAATGTTACTTTCGACGACTTTTCCTTCGGCATTGGTAATCGAAATCCCCACTGGTAATGTTTGGAATAGAACTTCATACTTCGCTTTTGACTCTTGCAGTGTAGTTTCTAATTGATTAAAATTGCGATTAAAGGAATGACGAATTTGATTCAAGATCAGATTAAAAGAGTCTGATAGGGTTTGAATTTCAGCGATCGTACTATCTTTATCCTCTTGCAGAAGATCTTGAGACTCTTGCCATTGTCCCGTTGCTATGCGATCGCTCAATTGACTTAATCTTAGATTTAAGCTTAGAAGCGGACGAGTAATCCAATCAACTACAAGTGCATTGATCGCAATTGATGCTAGTAATGCCAATCCACACCATAGGACTAACTGAATTACTGGCTGATTAACCTGTGTCCACGTATTTTCTACTAATTGATTCCCAATCTCAGCGGCGGCACGCATCTCGAAGAGAATCGCTTTCTGCCCACTCTGATAAGAAAGGAATCCTACTAGCCCAACCACTCCAACAGTTTGCACCGCAAAGGATATCATTAGCATAAGACGCAATGAAAATCTCGGTACTCTAAATAAATGCGATCGTTTTTTCAGCACTTGTCAGTACAATTTTTAGCAATCAATGCACGGTACTAAATGAGAACTTCCCCGACTTATTTTTTTCTACCCTTGTTGCGGCTGAGAGTAGCATCGACTAATTCTAATTCTGAGGCACGAAAAGAAACAAGCTTATCCCAATTGCCACCTTCAAAAAGTACTGCAACTCTACCATCACTGACCCGTTGTACCTGTCCTTCAAATCCATAATAAGTATCGCCAACATTAGAGACTCGCACCGCCGAGCCGGGGAATATAATTTCGTTCATAGCTTTATTTTTTTGTAATGAATTATTAGTTAGATTGTTAGTCTGTAGCCATCATTATATTTAGAATATTTAGATCTTCAACGCACCTTATCAAATATTAGCCGCAAACATTAAGCTCGAATATTAGCCAAATATCATTCACATCAATCTAAAACAAGTTTAAGGTGCCTTAGAGTTTTATCTGAACATTTTGATTAGAGGATCTTGCAGAAGTAGATCGGCTAAATTATTGAACTATTATTTGATTTATTTCTTATTTCATTTTCCGTTTCAGTCTATCGATTTCTTCATCCATCTCCCATTTTTGAAATTGCGCTTCTAAAGGATCGTCAGCATCACGATTAGGGGGAGGATTGATATTTTCCCAGCTAAAGGTCGATTTGGGTTCTGTAGTATATTCGGGACGAGATTTAGCTGCTTGTGCCGCCTGATTGATTTTTATTTGTACCTCTTTAATCCGTTCTGTAATTTGAGTATGGAGTTCAACGGTTTGAGCTAATCTTTGCTTCATCAGTTCCATTTGTCCCCAAACCTGATTTCCCTGTTTTAATAGAGATGCTTCGCGTTCGTTAGCAGCGTTGGCTAGATCTTGACGACCAGATTCTTTAGCTTTATTCGATCGGGTGTGCCACAGTTTTATATCTTCGGCGATCGCCAAAATTTGATCTTGAAATTGTTTTTCCTTTCGCTCTAAATCGGCAATGATTTTTAAAACCTCAGCTTCCTGCTGCCTAAGTTGCTCTGAAAGTACTTGTAACTCCATCTGGGGATTTTTACGAATATACTCTTCGAGTCGAATTTCTAGAACCCTTGATATATCTTCAATTAAGCCCATATTAGCTCCTTACTATCTCTTGATTAAAACTTGATTAAAACTTAGCTAAAATTTTTGACCGACTGTAACTGTGGTGTCTTCACTACCTCTTTTGAGAAGCACCTCTTGTTGAGCAATGCGACTAATTGTCCAGCCTGAATCTGCCACGACACTGCCAATTTTGAGAGATTTAATCGAACCGTTAATGTCAATAATTGCTGTAGAGCGATCGCCAAGTTCTAAAACTCCAATCAAGGTATAAGTACCCGCAGTTTTTTTATCAAATTTTTTATCAGATCTTTTGTCGCGAAGTACAGGGGCGATCGCACTCACCGCAGTATTAGTAGGAGTGATGGGCGTAGGATTAGAAGGAACTGAGGGCGTTGGGGCAGTTGGTTGATAAATAGGGATGTAAATCGGTTTGACTTGGGGAGAATTAACTGGAGTATCTATAACTGAATTGGTAAGCGTATTAGAATTAGGAATCTGTTTAGGATTAACATCATTAGGTTTATCGGGAATTTCATCAAGCGATCGCCGTAGATTTTCAGCTACAGGTGCTAGCGAATCATTACTTTGAATTTGAGAATTTGAAATATTACTGTATACAGGAGTATATGCAGGTATTTTTCTATTTACCAAGCCTAAAGCCACAGCAAAGATTGCCGAGGTCAGTGCCGAGCCCAAAAGTAAACTGTCAATAAATCCTACAGATTCAGATGTTTTAGGCTGGCTTAACTTCTCATCTAATTCGGGTTCAAATAGATTAACCTTTTTTTCAATCTTGATTCTTTTAGTGATTCGGGTGGTATCAAGGTCGATAGAATTATGTCTAGCAGTCTTTGAGTTAGAACTTTTAGGAATAATGGCGATCGCAGATTCAAGTCTTGAAGAAATGCTAGAAGATTGTAGGTTTAAACTTCCTGACTGCTGGAAATTATCTTCAGGGATGTATTTAACTAATTCAGTTCCAGCTAAATCCGCAATTAAATTAATAGATAATGTCTGCTCCACCTCAGAGAATAAAGAATTCATTAATTCTTCAGCTTGCTCTTGGGCGGGACTTATTTGGTCGATGTAACTGCTGTTTTGTTGCATATTCAAGTCTTTTGACTTTTCCTAAAGCTTTACATAGTTAAGAAAGATAATATACGAATGCTTTAACTAAATCAATAAAGATCGATAAAGCTAATTATTTAAATCTGAATTTGAATCTCAAGATCCGAGCTACTTAACTCGGATGTTCTCACTTTTTACTCGGAGTGACAAGCTCTGAACTCAAATGGTCGAGCTATTGAACTCGGAGTGTCGCACTTTTTACTCGGAATGCCAAGCTTTGAACTCAAGCGATCGCCATATTCAACTCGGATGCTCTCACTTTTTACTCGGAGTGCCAAGCTCTGAACTTGAAACCTCAATTTTCTTTAGGGCGTTAAAGTCGGCTCAACTTTTTTTGACTTGCGCGCAAAGCGTTTACCTAGATCGTCAAGTGCCTCATCTAAACCTGTTGCCTGTCCGTTACTTTTTGCCGCATTGTACACAACCAGTGCTGCCGCATAAGCCTCGCTCCCGATTTCAGCGCGTGCGGCTTGTAGGTAAGGATAATTTACAAATAGAAGCCGAACTAGCCTCCATTCCTGTAGGTGATAGCGGAGATATTGCTGGGGATTTAATGGGGTTAAAGCTCAATTCTACCGATCCCAATGCCGATACATCTAATGTATTTTGTTCTGAATCTATGGGTTGTATGCGGATGGAAGCTGGAGCGCAAAGTAGTCGCACGTATCAAGTTATACCATTATCAGACCAAAGTGCCGGCTTGCTCCTAAGCCAACAACTACAACGCTGGGGTAGAGAAGTCTTGTTTGAAGAAAGTCTGGCATTGACCGCAGAAATTCTTAAACTTAATTCTGCAAGCTAATTAACGTGAGTTCGGGTTGAGGAGAGGGAACAAAAGTAGCATTAATGTTCAAAGAAGGCTTCTTGGGCTAGAGATAATAAGCAATCAAACCAGCCAGAAGGTTAACCATAGAATTAACAGGAGATCGGTGGCGGTAGCTCAGTTCATCCAATATAAGTGCGATCGTTTCTAGGATTTATTTTGTTTCATATCGAATCCTTTTGTACTGGGAGTTGCACGGGATGATAGATGGTGAAGTTGCCTTAAACAATTCAAGCTATTTAGACAAAATTGGCTAGTTAGTAGCAGATTGCGTACTATAGCCCTGTGTGTGTAACTTTCACAATCTGTTTAACGGCAACAGGTCTACTAATTACTTTTTCGGGCGACACTGATTAAATGTCCACACTGCAGCTAATCCTACTAAGCCAATCGCAGGATTAAATTCAAAGGGAACGGGAGTAGCTGGATCGATATTTAGAGTAATTGTACCAATAGAGTCATCACTTCCATTAAAGTTTCTGATAAATAAACTCTAGGTGCCATCAACTACTGTAAAACTAGAAAAGTTATTAATGCTGGCAATGCCTTCAGTATCATCAACAGCAGGTAAGCTCAAAAAGTTACCACTACTGTAGGATACAGCTACTCCTGTTGTCTCAGAACCAGCATCGCTGAACGTGACATTAGAAAAAGAAATTCCATCAGCTAAGTTATTAGTTAACAACAGCCTATCAGAGGGAGATCGAAGGTAAATAAATAGATTAGACTGGCTGCTTGAAGTGAGAGAAGCAATATTTAGGCTAACAGTACTTAGAGTAGAGGTACCAATTACATTAAAGTCGAAGGTAGTATCGAAAGAACTATCTAT
>CAZLKI010000070.1:0-11993 GCA_964560035.1 uncultured Synechococcus sp. | reverse complement strand
TTTATGATTATGACTTATCAACTCCGTCTAACTAACTAATACACTAACTAATACTAAGTACGGCTAATTATGGAATTACTTGATTCGGTAGTCTGCCCGTAGCCGAGTTTCTAAGATCTAAAGGTTACAACCTTTTTAGATATCAGCCCTACTTGCAAAGACTCATCCCAATTAATCCCAATACTGAAATCTCACAAAGTCTAAACATTATTGCAATTCGCGAAAATTAGAAGATATTTGTTATCAGAAAATTGGGTAAAAATCCCGTCCCGTCCTTTAGGACGGCTTTAATTTGATTGTTCTAAGTAACTCTCTAACTACGTCTGTTTGAGTCCTACCATCTTGCTTGCAAAACTTTTTAAGTGTTTCCATTTCAGCTTCTTCAACTCTAACTGTTAAAACTACTTTAGCCATTATAAATTACTACGATATGTAGTACGATATTAGCATGGAGTGAGTGACAACCAAACTTGCTCCTACCTATACCGTAGGGCTTGCGGGAAAGAGGGGTAAAGCTTTAAGTCGGCTGAGCGAACATAAGACCGAAAAACTCCTTGAGAGTGGAGGCAGTTGCGAAAAACCTGAAAGGGAAGGAGACACAAACCTAAATTGTGAATCTTAGGAATCACTGTCCTTTTGGGCGGTGAGGATGTCAATGAGTGTAGTTTTACCAGAACCACAGACTAATGCCCATTCTTGAGTGGTTAACTGTCACGATCTGTAACGTCTGGATCAGGCACAATAGAAATACCAAAACCAAAATAGCCCTACAACCCTCTTTTGTATTTGACTTATGCAAAAACTGCTTTAATAATTGGCTTAGGATCTTGAGAAGTAACTTGGACGAATCTTTGGCTACTCATTTGAAGGAATTTCTAATATGCGGAGATCGGGAAGTTCGATAAGTTCTTTTTCTGGGACTTTTAGGGCGGTTAGGGGCAATCTTAATGGTTGTTCGATCCAGCAACTAGCGATCGGTAAAGTTTGTTCTAAATCATCCAGAGGTCGAGGAATTACCATTACTGCGTTTAATTCACCAATGCGCTCTGCTTCCAGCATTCCAGCTTCTACCGCCATTGCCACATCTGCCACGGAGCCGCGAATGATCACCGTACACAGTCCGCCCCCAATGGTTTCATAGGCAGAGACTTGAACATCAGCCGTTTTGAGCATTGTATCCGCCGCCCCTACCATCGCAGGAAAGCCACGGGTTTCTAGGAGCCCGATCGCCATATTACTCAAACGACTGATCCCATCCCCATGCGCTAGTTGCATTAACCGACTATTTATGGGTAAAACTGCCTCTAGGTTTGGTAAAGGTCTGGGAATGACGAGGCTCGAAATTAATTGTCCAAATTGTTCTGCACTTTCGGCTCCCGCTTCCACCGCAAGACGGACATCGGCAATGCCACCACGCACGATCGCCGTACAGTAACCACTGCCAATTTTTTCATACCCGACTAAACTAATATTTGCCGACTTGAGCATCATATCTGCCGTGCCCACGATCGCCGGAAAACTTCGAGTCGATACTAAGCCCAACGCCGTGTCCCGATAATCATTTGCCTGCCGATTTGCCATATCTTTGAAGGAATGTATAAGAAATAAAAAAGAATAAAAACTTAAAGTCAGAATCTACTGATAGCATACTTCTAATTTATCGATTATTAATGCTGACAAGATGCTTACAAGTACGCGTAATCCACTGGTCAAGAATCTACGGCAACTGGGTCTAAGTCCAAAAGTCCGCCGTACTCAACAATTATTTTTAATTGAAGGTACTCATGCCCTGACTGAAGCGATCGCCACCCAATATCCCTTAAATACAGTTTGTTGTACCGAAAATTGGCGCGATACCTATCCCGATTTATATGAAAAATGCCTATCCGTAGAGGAATGTCAGTTAGTTAGCCCTGAAGTTTTAGAGGCGATCGCCACTACGGTAAATCCCGACGGTGTTATAGCTGTCGCCCCCATACTTTGCTCTCAGCCTGTAAATATCGGCAACTTAGGATTGGCATTAGAATCCATTCAAGATCCGGGTAACTTAGGGGCAATCATCCGTTCGGCAGTGGCAGCAGGTATAGATGGTTTATTAGTTAGTAGTGATAGCGTGGATTTAACCCATCCTAAAATCCTTAGAGCGACCGCAGGACAATGGTTTCGCTGCTCTATGCAATCGGTGGAAGATTTGTCTATGGAGATCGAAAAGTTACAAGTTAAAGGTGTGCAGGCGATCGCCACTCTACCCGATGCCAAGATTACCTATTGGGATTTAGATTTTAGCCAACCCAGCCTGATTCTATTGGGAAACGAAGGACAGGGCTTATCTGAGGAACTAATCGATTTAGCCGATCTCGCTGTGAAAGTTCCTTTAAGTAATGGAGTCGAATCTTTAAACTTGGCGGTTACTGCGGCATTATTACTTTATGAGGCAAAACGTCAAAGGCGATCCAAATGACCAGACTACCAATTCTCTATTCATTTTTGCGTTGTCCCTATGCAATCCGATCGCGCATGACATTGAAATATGCAGGAATTGATTATGAATTAAAAGAAGTCTCGCTCAAAAACAAACCGTCTGAATTGTTGGCAATTTCTCCGAAGGGTACAACTCCAGTATTGCAATTAGTAGACGGCGAAGTTTTAGAAGAGAGTTTAGATATTATCTATTGGGCATTGGCACAAAACGATCCCGAAGGATGGCTAAAATTTCCTCCAAATCTTTTAGAACTTGGCAAAACTCTCATCGCCCTTAATGATTCGGAATTTAAGCAAAACCTCGATCGCTACAAATATTATGTAAGATTTCCCGAACCGCAAATAATCTACAGACTTCAAGCAGAGATATATTTAGAGACTTTAGAGCAATTACTGCAACAACATCCCTTTTTGCTCGGCGATCGCTCTTCCTTTGTCGATATTGCCATATTTCCATTTATTAGGCAGTTGGCACAAGTCGATTTGCATTGGTTCGACAATTCTCAGTATCTGGCACTGGTTAAATGGTTAAACTTTTATAAATCTAGTTCTCTATTTCTAAGCGTTATGGAAAAATCTTAAAATAATGGATCGAAATCTCTGGGTAAGACCATTTTATATTTTTGGTTGCAAATACAAGGCTTGTCCGATTAATACCACTACTAAGGTCAGATTTAAAGCGACAAAATCCCGTTGTCCAATTTGGGGCGTTTCTAAGACCAAAGGTATACCCTGATAACCCCTAGCTAACATTGCCTGATAAATGCGATCGCCGCGATCGTAAGTCCGGATAAACAGCATCCCGATCATGTTACCTAATACTTGTCTATGCCATGCCCTTTGTTTTCCCTGCCATACATTCCGACTAGAAAAGTTACGGGAAGTTGCCGCCCGCCGCATTGCCGCAAATTCATCAACTAAAATATAGATATAGCGATACATTGATGCCAAAATTGCCACCAGTAAAGGCGGAGTTCGCAATATCATCAAGCCATGTAATAAAGTCGGAATTGAAGTACTCAAGGTCAGAATATTTAGGATAAAAAGCGAGAGAAAAGCTTTGCAACTGACACTACCCAAAATCATTAAACCGACAGTCGTAATTTGCAAACCACCCCAAGCCCAAAGCACTTCACCGCCACCCCGAAATAGCGTTCCGAGCAAGACTGTACTTAAAAAAGCCGATTCTACAGCTATGCGTTTAATCAACTTGGATAAACTAACTTGACTGATCCTAAGTAAACCTATTAAAGCCACACCATAGACTAACCAAGTACCCCAATGCCCATTAGATGTAAAGGCGATCGCCAAAACTGCTATCAACGTACATACTAACTTTGTCTGAATTGCGAGGTTATTCCATAATCCTGATTTGGTGCCAATATCATCATCAATATGCGAATGAAAACCGCCAATATGAAATAACATCAAACTCTAATCTCCTAAGATTGGCGATCGCTATCATCATCAGTTTCTATGGCTTTAGATTTACTTCGAGTTGCTAACTTTCCCACACCCCAAGCCAGACCAAAGGTTGTAAGCGTACCAAATAAACCAGCGATCGCTGTTGCCACTTTTTCATCGCCAACTCCCTTAAAGCTATATTCATCAAAAATCTGAGCAAAAGGAAGTTGTTTGGCAGGAGAATTTTCCACGGCTTTTCCCGCAAATTTCAAGTCTTCAGAAACGCGATCGAGTCCATCAGGGTCTTTACTCGCAAAAGGAGAGAGGGCGATCGCAATCAGCAATGCCACACCTAAACCAACAAAAATTACAATTCGATTATTTTTAACAGAATTTTGACTCATGATTCAATCTCACGACTTGTGTTTTTTAAAGCCACAGGATATAGCAATTCAGGACGAGTGCGCCAAATAAAACTAACTGTGACGACAGTAATTAGAGCTTCGCCAATGCCGATTACAATATGCCAAGAAATCATCGCCGTCAAAGCCACTGTCAAAGGTACCGTTTCCGATATACCCAGCATTAAAGCCGTTGATATAGCTGCTACAACAACGCTCAACCATGAAGCGATCGCGACACCTGTAGATATCCCCAACCAAGAATGCTGTCCTAAAATGCTGCGGATTAACTTGTAGCAATAGTAGCCACCAAACGTACCGATCAGTCCCATATTGACAATATTCGCTCCAAGCGCCGTTAGTCCGCCATCTTGAAACATTACCGACTGCACGATAAATACAACTGACATTACTAACGATCCCGCCCAAGGACCGAGTAAAACTCCTGCTAATGTTCCACCTAATAAATGCCCCGAAGTCCCGCCAGGTATGGGAAAATTTACCATTTGTACGGCAAAAATAAAAGCGGCACAAACCCCCATCAAAGGCACAGCCCGCTCTTGAAATTCGGCTTGAACGCGATTTAAAGCAACTGCAACTAAGACAACGGCGATCGCCCCACTGCAAAGACTTACAGGTAAGTTTAGAAAACCATCAGGAATATGTAATGCCAAATGAAAAGGGAGCTTTAACATCCGTACCTCGCAGGTTATTTGTTTACACCAATATTACAAGATAAGTTTACGCTTCAAGTCTTTGATTAGATTTACTTTTTGTTCAAAATTTCAATCTTTTGGATAAACCCGAACATATTCAATTAAAGACATCGGTACCGTAAACTCGACGATCGCCTCTGGTGCGGGTTGTTTATCTAAATTTACCGAACGAATTCTGCCAATGGGAATTCCCGCAGGATAAAGCTTACTAAAAGATGATGTGGCGATAATGTCCCCGCGTTTGGCATCGGTATCGCGATCGAAGAATTCAATAATCCCTAGATTTTGGCTCTGTCCCCGCATTATCCCCATGTAACGACTGCGGCTGACCGTGACTCCAACTTGATTGGCAGGATCGCTAATTAATAAAACTCGGCTGCTATGCGGAGATATATCTGTTATCCTACCGACTAATCCTCCTGCTCCGACAGCGATCGCCCCAGATTTGATCCCATCATTACTGCCTCTACCGATAATAATTTGTTGCCACCACGAGTCAGCACTACGTCCAATAATCGCCGCCCAAGTTCCCGATCCAGCTACAATCGGCTTCTCACCTAAAACTTTGCGAAATTGCTGATTTTGATTTTCTAATTCGGTTAAACGATACTGCAGCTCTTTGACTCTGGCATCTTCGATCACTTCTTGTCGAGAAAAATTGGGCTGAAAAGGCGTACTCAAAAATTGATATGCCTCCATCAAAATCACACCATTAGTCTGGCGGATAATCCAAGCTATAAGCAGTCCAGCTAGTGCCGTCCCCAACTGGAAAGCGTAGCGTTGCCAATGACGACGGAAAGATTCCATACTGAAATGAATATATCAAATCTTGATTTAGAGACGGTTTAAACGACTTGTTAAAACTCTACCTAATTTTTTGTAATCTTCTAAGACTTTTCCCGCTCCTATCACTACACAGTTTAACGGAGCAGGGGCGATGTGGGTAACAATTCCCGTCTCGTGACTGATCAAAGTATCAATGCCTGTAAGTAAAGCCCCACCACCCGCCAGCATAATTCCTCGCTCGATAATGTCTGAGGCTAATTCGGGAGGCGTATTTTCTAGGGTACGCTTTACGGCTTCGACAATTACCGATAAAGGCTCTGCCATACTTTCGCGAATCTCGGTGGCTCTAACTATAACTGTATGCGGTAATCCCGAAAGTAAATGTCGCCCTCGTACCTCCATTGAAAGTTCTTCAGCAGTAGGATAAGCCGAACCGATTTCAATTTTGATCTGTTCGGCAGTACGCTCGCCCACGGCTAGGTTATGAACTTTTTTCATATAGTTGGTGATTGCTTCGGTCAATTCATCGCCTGCCACGCGCACAGACTGACTGTAGACAATGCCTTGCAAGCTTAAAACTGCAACTTCAGTCGTACCACCACCAATGTCAATAATCATATTTCCTGTGGCTTCAGTAACTGGTAAACCCGCTCCGATCGCGGCTGCTACTGGTTCGTCAATAGGGTAAACTTCTCTGGCTCCCGCTCTACGGGCTGCATCCATTACGGCTCGCCATTCTACACCTGTGACTCCACTGGGAATTCCGATCGCAATCCGAGGATTAAAAACACTCCGCCTTTTAGCTTTGATAATAAATGCCCTAAGCATCATTTCGGCGGCATCAAAATCGGCAATTACACCATCTTTAAGCGGGCGCACTGCCAGTATGTCTCCGGGGCAACGCCCAATCATTTTGTTTGCTTCAACCCCAGCCGCATAAAAGGTTTTATCTCGCTGATCGATCGCTACCACTGAGGGCTCTTGCAAAACAATTCCCTCACCCGAAACATAAATGAGAGTATTAGCTGTACCGAGGTCAATACCTATATCTTTTGAGAAAATTCCCACAAAAACCTTTTAGCTGTTCAATGTTGCCTGAAAAATTCTATTACTAATTGTGACACTTCGTATAGTGAAACTTTAGATCACAGAATTTACTCTAATGGCAATCCTTTCAGCTAACCTTAGCATGGTTGTCAATGTAGGTACGAAATCTTTCTAAATCTGCTTGGAGCGTTGATTCTACTACTTTGGGGATCGATAAACCATCTAAAACTTGCTTGACAATACTGGGTAATGCATATGCCACCGTAAGCTTGACGATGGTTCCGTTAGGACGATCGTAAAACCTAATTGCCCCCCGATTAGATAGCCCATCAATTGATTCCCATTGAATAATTTGGTTGGGAATTTGCTTGAGAATGCGCGATCGCCACGTAAGTGTTAAACCATTGGTACCGAGCTCCCAATTAGAGATATCAGGACGATCGGCGAGAATTTTTACCGACTCGATCCACTTCATCCAGTTAGGCATTAGCTCTAAACTCGACCACAGCGACCATACTAGGTCTATTGGATGCTCGACCTCAACTTGGACATTATGCTCCAGCCATTCAGCCATAATTTATAATTTTTGTATTTGTTCTTTATTCTATCTTTACTTCTGCCAGAGGATACACGATTTAGCAGTGGGCAAATTGTTTAATTAATCGATCGCGATGCCCAAAGGGATTCGCCACTGGCAGGATCGAATAAAAATAAATGTTCGGGTTTAAGTTCTGTCCAGATTAAATCGCCCGATCGCCACGTCTTATTAGTCCGATCTTCAAGATAGATAAATTGAACGGCAACTGGGTCGGAATCATTGATTACACTAGCCTTAATTAAAGTACGATTTCCCAAAGATTCCACGACCGCAATCTTTAAACTTAACCTAAAATCTAACCTAGTTCTCTGTGTTGGATTTTCTAGATTTTCTGGATCTTGAGGTTCTAATATCTCTCTAAAAGGTTGCAGATGTTCGGGACGGATTCCTAACTTCAAAGACTGTCCTTCGGCTGAGATCAGGATCGATCGCATTTGTATAGGACAATCTAAAACTTGGCTGGTACTACCATTGGCAACTATAAAACTATGATTACGATAAATTGCCGTCAGAATATTCATCGGCGGACTGCCCAAAAAGGTAGCAACCATCAGATTTTGAGGATTATGATAAATTTCATTGCTAGTCCCAACCTGTTGAATTTTACCCCGATCTAAGACGACAATGCGATCGGCTAGGGTCATTGCTTCGGTTTGATCGTGGGTGACATAGATCATTGTGATCCCTAATTTTTGATGGAGTAGTTTAAGTTCGGTACGGGTATCATCTCGAAGCTGGGCATCCAAATTAGATAGCGGTTCATCTAGCAAAAATACTTGAGGTTCACGGGCGATCGCTCTGCCTAATGCTACTCTTTGCTGTTGCCCCCCTGATAATTGCGCGGGTTTACGGGTTAGTAATTGGGCGATTCCTAGAGATTCCGCTACGGTTTGAATGCGTTGATTGATATAGTCCTTGTCGCCTGCTTTTCTCATCTTTAAGCCAAAGCTCAGGTTTTCTCCTACGGTCATGTGCGGGTAAAGGGCATAGTTTTGAAACACCATTGCTACATCTCGTTGGCGGGCAGGAATATTATTAACAAGGCGATCGCCAATATATAAATTGCCAGAGGTTGGTTGTTCTAAGCCTGCAATCATTCGTAAAATCGTTGACTTACCGCAGCCCGAAGGACCTACTAAAACCAAAAATTCTCCATCGGCAATATCTAGATTAATTGCTTCAACCCCATCAGTTGCCGACCATCGTTTGGCAATTTTTTCTAATTTGACCTGCGCCATAGTTATTTCAATCTTAAAAATTTTTGAGGATAGTAATTTTTTTACTTATTTTTGAGAATACTTTTGAAAGTATAACGCTCTGAATATTGTTGGGATTTAATCATATCAAAGCAAGCTTAGACTTAATTAGTGATGCCATTAGTTTTAATTAGATCGATAGTTTGAAGGAGGCTGAACCTAATAAAGTGGAAATGGTAGTATATTGACGTCGAGTAATGACATTATTAAGCGTAATTAGGGAGTTGATTTTTACTTATGTCAGATTTTAACCGTGGCATCATGAAGTTTGATGGGGCAGATAAACCTATTATTTTGATCCTGTCCGCAATAGTAATTCTAAGTGGGATTGCGTTTTTGATCTGGTGGGGCTTAAATACCGCCTATATCCAGTAATTAAATTAAAGCAATCAATGTCCGAGCCAAAATCCGCAAAAATGGATTTAAGTATTAATATTCAGTAGATGACTTATTTCGTCACACCACCAAATTTTGTTCAAGTTGTCCCAGCACAGTCCTATCTTGTGTCATCGTCCCTCATGGGGGATAAATCTAATAATAAATCTGGTAAATCTAATCTAAATATTGCTCCAGAAGTAGAATCGGCATTGCGATCGCTGATGATATCTCTCCCCACTTTAGAATTATCAAGTGATTTATCAAGAGAATTAGCAAGAGAATCCCTCAAGCGTAATTCAATCTCGCAAACAGGAGCAACTAAGCCCGAACGACTCATCCGTCCCAAGTCCATAATCCCATCCCCACAACAAAATCTCACGCCCAGTCCCGATCAACTCGTTAACGTTATTGCCGATCGCCAAGAATATGATGCTAAAGCACAAATATTTACAGCCACAGGTAACGTTACGGTCAAATACCTCAATTCTGAACTCAAGGCTGATAGCGTCAAGCTTAACTTAATTACAAAAGACACCACAGCAGAAGGCAATGTATTTTTAGTTAGGGGCGATCAACGCCTTAAAGGAACTACACTCGTTTATAACTATGGCAGCACCAAAGGCTCTCTCATTAATGCTTCGGGTTTTATTAATCTCAATAATCTCACTTCATCTCAAGTCACTCGCCTCCCTTCCGATCTAGCATCTAAGTCTTCAATTATTAATGTATTTGGTGAAGGAAATCCTAATAGTAAAGCCATTAGTAGAATTGCCTTTCAAGCCGATAAACTGATTTTAGATGGCGATATCTGGACGGCAGAAAATCTTAGAGTCACAAACGATCCCTACTCCCCACCCGAATTAGAACTTCGTACCAGTAAAGCCACCCTAACTAAAATTAGTCCCACCCAAGATCGCCTCGATGCCGAATCTCCATCACTTGTTTTCGATCAGGGCTTCACATTGCCCATTCCCATCAACAGCTTGGTTTTGGATCGGTTTGAGCGGTCATTTCCCGCCCGTGTTGGTTTCGATCGCCGTGATGGAGGAGGATTCTTTTATCAACAAAACTTTAACGCCGTTACCGAATCTAATATTAATTTTCAGGTTTCACCCCAACTTTTTTTACAAAGAAGCTTTGAAGGAAATCTTTTAGATGCCAATATCTTAGGAGTAGCCGCAAAGTTAGATGCTGCTTTACCGGAATCTCAGTTTTTTAGAGGTAGAGCTACTTTATCTGGACTAAATCTAGCCAATATTGAAAACCAGTTAAGAGCAAACCTCCAATATAGCCGTCCAGTCTTGGAAAATCATATCTTAGCAGCAGAATATACCTATCGCGATCGCATATTTAACGGCTCTCTGGGATTTCAAGATGTGCGTAACTCGCTTGGAGCCACCTTATTTTCTCCCAACTACACTTTAGGCGACACCGAAATTAATTTTAGCTATCAAGTTGGGGGGCAGTATATTGGTGCCGATCGCGATCGGGGTGATTCTCAGCCTATTGATGTCGCTAGTTTAGTTAGATTACAAGGAGCTACCGCCCTCAGCCGATCGTTTGCATTATGGAGAGGCGAAGCACTACCCGCCGAGCGTGAAACAGGATTAAAATATCAACCCGAACCAATTACCCCTAGCTTTGATGCTTTTTTAGGTGTAGCTGCCAACTATTCCTTTTATTCAAGTGGTGAATCTCAAAGTTTTGTGTCAGGGACATTGGGCTTAGTGGGCGTATTTGGAAATTTTTCTAAGCCTTTTCTCGACTATACCAAGATCAATATCAGCTACACCCAAGGACTGGTGGGCGGAAGATCTCCGTTCCTATTCGATCGCATTGCCGATCCGCAGATTATTACCTTTGGAATTTTACAACAGGTCTATGGTGCGTTTAGATTTGGGGCAGAACAATCAATCAACCCTGCCACAGGTAGAATTATAGACTCTAACTATAGTTTGCAGTACGATCGCCGCACCTATGCCATTGTCATTCGTTATAATCCCACTAGAGAAATTGGCGAAGTTGTATTTCGGATCAGCGACTTTAATTTCACTGGCTCTGATGATAACGTCACTCCAGTTACGGGCGGGGTCGAGCGAAAATAAGCATAAATCCTTACAAAACTTTGATTTTTAAGATGTCTTCGATATAGAAGGAAATGATCGCATAGAATAGAGTGATGTTATTTGGATTACATACCGATCAAAGTTAACTAATAACTGGTATGCTCTATAACTAATTTTCAAATTTAATCAAATTTAATCACTAGATGTATCTTCAGAGGGATAAAGCGAATGCTACATCGTAAAATATACCAACTGTGCGAAGCCAAAAGCGATGTATGGATTTACTTAAGAGATCAAGGACGTTGGCTAGAAAGGGCAAAAATTTTAGATATAGAGGGTGATGTGGTAACTCTACGTTACGAAACTGACGACGAAGACGAAGTATCTTCATGGGAAGAAATGGTGCGACTAGAAAGTATTGGGGCGGTCACGCAAAAACTAGCTTCTGTTCCTCGCGGTTATGTTTCTTCACAAGATATCTTAACTTCTGACGACTGCCCAGAGTCCGAACAAATCAAACATCGACCTGATATTGCTGATTAATTTTGGTCATACTCCCTTCCCACCGTAGAAATATACATAACTGAGATGGGGTCAAGGGGCAGAACCCCACCGCACCAGTCGGCTTCGCCCCACACCCCCAAAAGACTAATTTTTGACCGAGAAGGGAGTGAATATGCAACCTGTTGACCTAACTACCCTAGTGGCTATTTGCCATGAGCTAGGTGAATCTTGTTTGCCCGCCCGTGTGGAACAGGTTTATCAAAGCGATCGCCACACTATTTATTTGGCACTAAGAACCTTAGAAAAAAAACTATGGTTGTTAATTTCTTGGCATCCCCAAACTGCGAGAATTCATC
>CAZLKI010000069.1:0-12064 GCA_964560035.1 uncultured Synechococcus sp. | reverse complement strand
ATATGCCCCTGAGTTGGAATGAAATCAAAGCCAGAGCGATCGCCTACTCTCAAGATTGGGCGGATGAAACCTCAGAAAAATCCGAAGCGCAAACATTTTGGAATGACTTCTTTAATGTATTTGGGATTTCGCGGCGCAGAGTTGCCAGTTTTGAACAGCCAATTAAGAAGCTAGACAACAAGCAAGGATTTATCGATCTTTTATGGAAAGGCATAATTTTAGTCGAGCATAAATCTAGGGGCAAAGACTTAGACAAAGCTACCCAACAGGCAAAGGATTATTTCCCTAACTTAAAAGAGATTGAGTTACCAAAGTATATTTTAGTTTCAGATTTCCAAAGATTTAGACTCTACGATTTAGATACAGATACGGTTAATGAATTTGAATTAAAAGATTTTAGCGATCGCATTCATCTGTTTGGATTTATTGCAGGATACGAAAAGCGTACTTACAAAGACGAAGACCCTGTAAACATCGAAGCGGCGGAGCTAATGGGAAAGTTACACGATCGCCTAGAGGATATTGGCTATACGGGACACAATTTAGAAGTCTATCTGGTGCGATTGCTATTCTGCTTATTTGCGGATGATACGGCGATTTTTGATAAGGGTATCTTTTGGGAATACTTAGATTTGCACACTAAGCCCGATGGTAGCGATTTAGCGATGCACATTAGTTCGATTTTTCAGGTTTTGAATACGCCCAAAGAGAAGCGGTTAAAGAACCTAGATGAGAATTTGGCTCAGTTCCCTTATGTTAATGGCAAGTTATTTGAGGAACCTTTACAGGTGGCGGCGTTTGATTCTAAGATGCGATCGCAATTACTAGAAGCCTGTGCCTTAGATTGGGGTAAGATCTCTCCTGCGATCTTTGGCTCGATGTTTCAAGCTGTGATGAATCCGAAGGAAAGAAGGAATTTAGGAGCGCATTATACGTCTGAGAAGAATATCCAAAAGCTGATTAAGCCGCTATTTCTGGATAATTTGTATGCTGAGTTTGAGAAGGCGAAGGGAAGTAGAGGGAAGCTACAAGAACTACATAATAAAATTGCTTCTCTCCGATTTCTCGATCCTGCCTGTGGCTGCGGCAATTTCTTGATTATCACCTATCGGGAATTGCGAGATTTAGAGATTTTGATTTTATTAGAACTGAATAAGGGTGGGCAACTTGTAACGGATGTGCGATCGATTATCCAAGTTGATGTGGATCAGTTTGCGGGGATTGAATATGATGAGTTTGCGGTGAGGATTGCTGAGGTGGCAATGTGGCTGATCGATCATCAGATGAACCTGAAGGTAAGCAATGAGTTTGGGATGTTTTATGTCCGTCTACCTCTTTCCAAGGCTGCTAAGATTGTGCATGGTAATTCTCTGCGTATTGATTGGGATTCGGTTGTATCTAAAGAGAAGCTTAATTTTATTTTAGGAAATCCTCCATTTATTGGAACTACTTATCAGAATGAAGTTCAAAAGAAAGATATGAGTAGTGTATTTCAAGAGATCAAATCTTTGGGAATGCTAGATTATGTTGCTGCTTGGTACTTAAAATCTGCACAGATTATTAAAAATACTCAGATTAGAGTAGCTTTTGTTAGTACTAATAGCATATCTCAAGGTGAACAAGTTGGAATTTTATGGGAACTACTTTTTGAACACTATGGTATTAAAATACACTTTGCTCACCGCACTTTTGGATGGAAAAATGAAGCAAAAGGTAATGCTGCTGTTCACTGCGTAATTATTGGGTTTGCAAGCTTTGATAGCAGTGAAAAACGAATCTTTGATTATGAAAATGTAAATAGTGAGCCAAGTGAAAGAAAAGTTCATAATATCAATCCTTATCTTGTAGAAGGAACTGACAGCTATTTAAAATCTATTTCAACGGCAATTTGTAACGTTCCTAAAATGCAATCAGGCTCTGCCGCTCGTGACGGAGGTTTTTTAATATTAAGTAGAGTAGAGAAAGCTGAGATATTAAAAAAATATCCAAATTCTGAGGAGTTATTTAAGAGATTTATTAGTGGAGATGATTTCATTAATAATCACGAACGTTGGTGTATATGGCTCAAAAACATCTCACCAGAAAAGTTTAGAAATATAGTTGATTTCCAAGACAGATTTAAACAAGTTCAAAAATTTAGAGAATCAAGTACTCGATTAGGTACTAGTAAAATGGCTGATTTTCCATATCTATTTGCAGAAGAGAGGCAGCCAGAGCAGAATTTTTTGCTTATTCCAAAGGTGTCATCAGAAAACAGGAAATATATTCCTATTGCCTATCTCACCAAAGATTTTATTGTTTCTGATAAAACATTTGTTGTTCCCAATGCTACTATTTTCTACTTTGGTATCCTTACATCTCATATGCACATGACATGGATGAAATATGTGTGCGGAAGATTAAAAAGTGATTACAGCTATTCAAGTACAATCGTTTACAACAATTATCCATTCCCTGAAAACATCAACGACAAACAAAAACAGAAAGTAGAAACCTCAGCCCAAACAGTCTTAGACACAAGATTAAAATATCCCGATAGCAGCCTCGCCGACCTCTACGATCGCCTGACAATGCCGCCCGACTTGGTAAAAGCACATCAAGCATTAGATAAAGCCGTAGATTTGTGTTATCGTCCTCAGCCCTTTGTCAATGAATTAAATCGGATTGAATACCTCTTTAGTTTGTATGAGGCAATGAGTGCGCCCTTGCTAAAACCAGAGAAAAGGAAGAAGAAAAAAGCTTAACTTCTGTTTAATATAATTCGATCAAATCAACTTAGTTAACTTCATGGAATCAAGAAATGTAGAACGTATTACACTCAATCCTAAAATTATGGGTGGCAAGCCTTGTATTCGCGGAATGCGAGTCACAGTTGGTATGATTATTGGGCTAATGGCAGTTAGACATTCTCCTCAAGAGATTCTTAATACTTATCCATATTTGGAAAAAGAAGATATAACTGCGGCTTTATCCTACGCTGCTTGGCGATCTGAAGAAATTGAAATTTCACTTGTTTCTTTATAAAAATCCCGATCGATATGAATCTCTCGCCTGATTGGGTTTCACTGTTTGCCTAAAATGCAGATACGCACCCAAGAAACCTTCCCTAATGTAGTCGGAGATATGGTAGTAGCAGCGATCGCCCAGTTTAGACAATAACTTGAAACAGTCACACTTATTTCCATTGATATACAGCGATCGAGAGTACGCATTTGGGCGATCGGGAAAAATAGTTACTAAATATTTAAAATTGGCGATTTAGTCGCGAGAATTGAAATTACAAGAAATACAATCATCCGATCTGCTTTGCTCTATACTTTTGCTCCATAAAAGATTTACAAGGGTGAAATTCCTCCACCCGCATAATCTCTACTTACAGACTGATGTTATGCAGAAGTTAACTATCCCTCATCCCCCAACCCATTCTCCCAACTGAGAGAAGGGAAGTAATACAGATTTTTCTTGTTCCCTCTCCCGTTCTGGGAGAGGGCTAGGGTGAGGGTCTTAAACTCTTCTGCATAATCTCTACTTACAGAATAAAATTAGTAGAAAGGAAGTTAGATTTATGTTCTCTAACAATCTTAGAAATCATCTGTTTATTCGCATCTGCTTCCTTTGCTGCGACAATAGTGCGAATTGAGAAAGCCCGAAGCGCATCACTAACCGAAAGCGTACCTTCAGCCGAATCTTTTCTCCCATTAAAAGGGAAACTATCAGGTCCTCGCTGACATTGGCTATTGATATTCACTCGGCACACCTGATTAACTAAAGGATCGAGCAAACTTGCGATCAAGTCGGCATCGGTGCCAAATATACTCACCTGCTGCCCATAATCAGAATCAACAATATATTGAATCGGAGTTTCCAAATCATCAAAGGCAATGATGGGAATGACCGGACCAAACTGCTCTTCTCGATATAGCTTCATATTTTCATTAGCAGGATAGAGAACCGCAGGATAGAAGAAGGTTGCGTTCACGGTACCGCCAAGATCGTTAATCACCTCAGCCCCCAAAGATTTGGCATCTTCGACTAATTCCGTAAAATACTCCGCTCTTCCTTCAGGCAGGGGTGTAATTGTCACTCCTTTTTCCCAAGGCATTCCACACTTAAGCTTATTAATAGCTTCGGTAAATTTCTCTAAAAATGCATCAATAATTTCTCTATGCACAAACAGAATTTTCAAAGCAGTACAACGCTGTCCGTTATAAGAAAGAGTACCTAAAATACATTCTTTTACCGCCAACTCTAAATCGGCATCTGCTAAGACAATTCCGGGGTTTTTTGCTTCTAGTCCCAAAGCACAACGTAGGCGATGTAAGCGAGGATGTTGTTTTTTAAGATTATCAGCAGCTTTACTAGAGCCAATAAATCCCAAAATATCGACCTTACCCGTGGGCATAAGCGGCGGAATAATCACACTACCTTGACCGTAAACCGTATTGACTACACCTGCGGGAAAACAATCGCGAAAAGCTTCTAATAATGGGTAGTAAAGCATCACACCCGGTCTAGGTGGCTTAAATACAACTGTGTTACCCATGATCAAGGCAGGAATAAAAATGCTAAAAGTCTCATTCAAAGGATAGTTAGAAGGACCCATACACAAAGCTACACCTAGAGGCGATCGCCTGATTTGCCCGATAATTCCCTGCTCGATTACAAACCGTGACGAAGCTCGATCTAAATCCTTAAGGGCATCGATCGTGGCACCAATATAATCAATCGTGCGATCGAATTCCTTAGCTGAATCTTGGTAAGATTTGCCGATCTCCCACATTAAAATATTGACAATTTCCGTTCTTTTTTCACCCATCCGATAGGTAAATTCTTGAATATGCTCAATTCTCTGCGCCACAGACATCGTGGGCCAAATCCCTCGACCAGAGTTATATGCTCGTACGGCTGCGTCTAACGCCTGCAAAGATTCGGTTGCCGAAAGCAAGGGAAATTCACCGATAACTTTTGATTCCAACCCATTAGCCGTGTTGATGTAAATTGGCGATCGCGCCGCTTGTAATGCTCCACCCCAATGACGCAGTTCGCCATCAATCAGATACTGCCTTTGAATAATCGGGGCACTTAGTTGAAATTCGGGAGGAATATTTGCTTCGTCTGGAAATATTGATTTAATCTGATCTAATTGCATTGCTTATCATTTCACTGAGACTGCCTTTAAATATTCGCATTTATATCTATAAATATCCCAGTCTTTAAGGTTGACTAAATAGTTCATGGTCTAAAATAGATTTGTGCGTTACTCTAAATATCATTCATCAGCATAGCCAAAAGCATAGCCCAAAACAAATGTCTAAACAGATCGAAATCCTAGTTGCTACTTGCCTCGGTGCGATCGCCAGCACTCTAATTAAACCAGCAATTAATCCAGCTTTTGCTGCTCCTACTAAGCCAGTTTCCGCCCCCCAAGGTTTACTAGCTGCCATTTCTAATTTAGACAGTGCTGCCAGCAAGCAAGACTTGCAAGGGGTTATGAAATTTTATCCTGATAATTTTAGGCATGGCGACGGACTAACTAAGCAAAAACTACGGGAATCTTTAGAAGTACTATGGCAAAGATATAAAGACATCCAGTACCGTACTCAAGTTGTTAAAGTCGAGCCTAAAGGTGAAACTTATACAGTTGAAACCATTACCCAAATTAAGGGTACTCAAGGACAGGGCAAATCTGAATTTAAGCTAGTTGCAAACTTAACTTCTTTACAGGTATACCAAAATAAAGGCGATGACTGGCAAATAGTAAGTCAAGAAATTATCTCTGAAAAAAGCACATTAATCTCTGGAGAAAAGCCGCCCACCGTAGAATTACGTCTACCCGAAATAATTGGCATAGGTAGGCAGTATGCTTTAGATGCAATTGTTACAGAGCCATTAGGGGCAAGTTTACTACTAGGTGGCGTTGTCGAGGCGAAAGTTAATCCTGCTAACTACATCAAAGATGCCACCATCGATCTAGAAGCTTTAAGTTCGGGGGGGATATTTAAGATCGGTCAAGCTCCTTATAGTGAGGGCGATCGCTGGATTTCTGTAGTATTAGTACGTGAAAATGGCATAACCATAAACAGCCAACGCTTACGAGTCAGCAAAAGTTTCGTTGGCGGACAATACACGCCTTTACCTGAAACTGGTTCTATTAGAATCAAAGTACCGGCAAAATCGGATAAACAAACTAATTTGTCTTAACTATTCTCTATCGATTGCCATAGACCTTTTTGTAGACAAACTAACATTTGTAAAGAAAGTTTGAACTTTTAGGAATAGGTTCAGTATAATAATCTCGGTTTTGTAATCCTAATCACATACAAGAGCTGTAATAGGAGGTAATGAAGTTGGCAAGAAGACGCAAGCGCAAGAGCAGACGTCGCCAAGAAGGGCGTAAGATCTTAGAGCATATTCCTCAATTTAATATAGATAGTGGTGAAGACAAGCCCGTTACGGCGGCGCGTAAGTTTATCCACTCATCGGGAATATTGCCACCAGCATTATTGTTGGTAAGACGTAATGAACATACTACAGACCGCTACTTCTGGGCGGAAAAGGGCTTATTTGGAGCGCAGTATGTTGAAGAAAATCATTTCCTATTTCCTAGCCTAAAGCCACCCGAAGAAAAGGAAGAATTAGAAATGGTGATAGGTATGCGTTAAACTTTTTGCTCGACCATACAAGATCGATTACATAAGTATTAATTGGACAAATATTAAATAGTTCACAATATATCAAATGGTAGATATGTTGTGGATTTTTTTTGCCTTATTTAAAGTAATTATCTTAGGTATTTTGAGTATTCAACGCCATCCGATCTAAGATAATTTTAATAACCTGCTTATTTAATGGCAAAAGTGTGTGAATGCTTGGGATTTGGAAGCGATCGCTAAAATCTTCGAGATAAGTCGTTGTTCTATACAGCAAAATCCTCAAAGGCAGTTATATAGCCAAATGAGTTCGTCTTTAATCCCACACGCCCCAATCGCCAGAGCAACCACCAACCAGAAATCGGACTACGACCCATCCCATGTACAAAAAGCACCTGCATAGCCAATCGCATATCAAAATAATTTCTAGAGAATTAGGACTTACGCGCTCAAAGTTATAGAAACTTAGTGTGAGAGAGTTTGAGGGCGAAGCCCTCAATTGGGGCTGTGCCCCAAACCCACTTTAGATATAGGTTTTCTTTTTACGCTGCGTAAGTCCTAAGAATAAAACAGATGAGTGCGTAAAAAACTGACTCGGTTATAATGTTTCAATAAAAATCTTACACAACTATGACCATAACACCTCTTGCTCCTCCTACTTCCAAGATTGAACATGAGATCTTAGGAAGCCGCCCCGATCGCTTGGGTAGATTTGGTAGGTTTGGCGGTAAATATGTGCCCGAAACTTTAATGAGTGCATTGAGCGATTTAGAATCAGAGGCAAAATATTATCAACAAGATCCCGCATTTATTAAAGAGCTAGATGGTTATTTAAAAGACTATGTTGGTCGCCCTAGCCCACTTTACTTAGCCGAACGCCTGACCGATCTCTATGGCACTGCCGAAATTTACTTAAAACGCGAAGACCTCAATCATACTGGGGCGCACAAAATTAATAATGCCCTGGCTCAAGCTCTATTAGCAGTAAGGATGGGTAAAAAACGGATTATCGCCGAAACAGGTGCAGGACAGCATGGGGTGGCAACGGCAACAGTATGTGCCAGATTTGGCTTAGAGTGCTTGATTTACATGGGGGTGCACGATATGGAGCGTCAAGCTTTAAATGTATTTCGGATGAGATTAATGGGAGCGACGATTTCTCCTGTGGCATCGGGTACTGGCACTCTTAAAGATGCTACTTCTGAAGCTATTCGAGATTGGGTCACAAATGTGGAAACTACGCATTACATTCTAGGCTCTGTAGCAGGACCTCACCCTTATCCGATGCTAGTCAGAGATTTTCATGCAGTAATCGGACGTGAAACTAGGCAGCAATGTCTGGAAAAATGGCAGGGCTTACCCGATATTCTTCTTGCTTGTGTGGGCGGTGGCTCTAATGCGATGGGTTTATTTCATGAGTTTGTCGATGAGCCTACTGTGAGATTGATCGGCGTAGAGGCAGCAGGGGAAGGGGTCAATACCGATAAACATGCTGCTACTTTAACCCAAGGCAGAATTGGAGTCTTACACGGAGCTATGAGTTATTTACTCCAAGATGCCGATGGTCAAGTTCAAGAAGCGCATTCTATTAGTGCTGGGCTAGATTATCCGGGGGTCGGACCCGAGCATAGTTATTTGAAAGATTTGGGTCGTGCCGAATATTACAGCGTGACCGATCGCCAAGCTCTGGATGCTTTCCAGCGTTTATCCCAACTAGAGGGAATTATTCCTGCCCTAGAAACTGCCCATGCGATCGCCTACCTAGAAACTTTGATGCCTCAACTAAGCTCCGATCGAAAAGTTGTAATTAACTGCTCTGGGCGCGGTGATAAAGACGTACAAACTGTGATTAATGCGATCGAGCTTTAGAAGTATTTTTACAGCTTCTTAGGAAATTAAAAGGAAATTAGAGCGCATTAAAGGTTTTAGATACTCGAATCAAAAGTTTCAACTAAAAGTTAGTTGTTATATACTCATAAGTAATCTGGCTGTTAGCTAGAGCTAGTTAATTTAGTAAAGTCAGATTTAAGCAAAATTATTAATCTCATGGAGTTTTTGTGATGAGGCGTGTGACAACACAATGGCTGTTTTTATCAATTCATTTGGCAGCTATGGTCTTTGGTCTGGCAGGGTTGCTGTTAGTTCTGCCCCATCCCGAGTTTATTGAAAATCTTTCTGAGATCGGTTTACAAGTGTATGCGTGGGGAATGTCAGGTGGCGGTGCTCTATATATGATTGTCGGCGCGATCGCGGTTTCCGTCTATGGTTGGCAAACTCTTGGAGCTAGAAGACTTTTAACATTTTTGATTTCTTCTGTCGGTATTTCTTTAACAAGTGAGTTATTAGGGACAAGTACGGGCTTTCCCTTTGGTAAGTATGATTATTTAAGTGGATTAGGCACAAAAATTAATGACTTAGTACCTTTTACAATTCCGCTTTCATGGTTTTACATGGGTTTGGTCTGCTTTGTAATTGCCAATGTCTCTCTGCGATTTGGTCATCATTGGATGCATAAACTCGAAGCGATCGCCTTAGCCGCACTAATGTTAACCTCTTGGGACTTCGTACTCGATCCAGCTATGAGCCAAGCCCACTATCCGTTTTGGGAATGGGGACAGTATGGAGCTTTCTTTGGGATGCCTTTACAAAATTTTGCGGGATGGATGGGCACAGGCGCAGTATTTATGACCGTGGCAGCGATACTCGGTGGTAAAGATTCTCAACCAGTTTTAACCAAACAACAGCTTATTTTCCCAGTAGTAATGTATTTAGGTAATTTTACCTTTGCTTTAGTGCTAAGTCTTTCGGCGGGAATTTATATCCCCGTATTACTAGGCTTACTGCTTGGCGTGGCACCAGTTTTAGGCTTGTGGAGTTTAGCTCCCGATCGCGAGTCTCCTGTGTTTAATACTTCAATCTTTAATAATCCTCCAAGTACAGTTCTGTCTTCGGTCTCTGGTCAACGGCATTAAAGCAATCTACATTCAGGAATTTTTGACGCAAATTGGTAGTAATCTGTTTGAGGATCTTCGCCCGTAAAAGTAACCATACAAAATTATGCAAGCCATTATCATCGCTGGTGGCAAAGGCACGAGGCTAAAACCTTTGACCTTTGGTTGTCCCAAACCTATGTTGCCGTTAGTTCATCGTCCGTTTTTAGAGTGGATGATCGATCGATGTAAAGCAGTTGGGATTATCGATATTTTGGTGAATGTACATTATCAAGCTCATCAAGTTATAAATTATTTTGGTGGTGGCGATCGCTTTGGCGTAAAAATTCGCTACATCGAAGAATCAACACCCCTAGATACCGCAGGTGCAATCAAGTTAGCCGAACCATATTTTACGGGTGAGTCTTTAATTGTTTTTAATGCGGATATTTTGACGGATCTAAATTTAAGCGAATTAATTAAATTTCATCAAACTAATCAGGCTGCTATTACCCTTGCGCTCAAAACAGTCGAAGATATTACCCCTTTCGGCTTAGTAGAGCTAGATTCAAACTCTCAAGTATTAGCATTCCGAGAAAAACCGACCCCCGATCGAGCCAAAGAATTTTTGGCAAAAGGCATTAATACTATCAATGCAGGAACATACATAATCGAGCCTACAGTTTTTGATAGCTATCCATCTGGGGAACCATTAAGTTTTGAAAGAGTAGTATTTCCAGAAGCTCTAGTTCGGGGCTTAAAAATGATGGGATTTGTTTCAGATGGTTACTGGATGGATTTAGGTACGCCCCAAAAATATTACCAAGCTCATTTAGATATTTTACAAGGGTTAATTCCTTACAATCTAGAAGCGATCGCCCACACCCCCAGTCAAGGTATCTGGATTTCTAATAATGCTGAAGTAGACACATCTGCAAAACTAGAGTCTCCCTGCTTCATTGGCGATCGCAGCTATATTCTTAGTAACGCAATTGTGCCAGCAAATACCATTATTGGAGCTAATTGTTTGGTTAATCGTATGATTACTTCAGGGATTTATGCTGATGGCTCAATGTTTATTTAGTTAATACTAATTGACCCACTGCTTAGATTACTTCAGCCCCGATCAGGATTACTCCAAGCATATTTTTGATTTGGCAACCTTATAAATATAAAGATAAGTATAAAGATCGATATGCTAAAAAAGTTTATTCATCTTATTAGTAGTGATTTAAGCTTTCTTCACGCCATTAAATTATTAGAAAATCTTGTTTCTAAGTTTCTAGCGATCGCCATGATAATCGTGATCTTGGCATCAGTGGTAGATTTGTGTGTAATACTAATCTCTCAATTACTGACTACTCCAATTGGCTTTTTTAATATCAGGCTAATTGAGATTTTTGGCTTATTTTTGAACGTCCTTATTGCCCTAGAAATTCTACAAAATATTACTGCCTATCTTCGCAATCACGAGGTTCAACTAGAACTTGTTATCGTTACTTCTTTAACAGCAGTAGCGCGTAAGATCATCATTTTTGATAGCAAAGCTCCAGGTGCTAACTTAACTTCTTTAGCACTAGCTATCTTTGCCCTATCTATTAGTTATTGGATTATTTGTCACGTTAATTCACGAAAGGAAGCATAAGATATTTTGTACTAATTTATTTTTATCCCTACCAGCAAGATTCAATAAAAGTTCTAAAATCTATTCTAATTATCAGCCCGACATTTATAATCGTTTTAATTTCTCTACAAAGCTGTTTATCTATAGATGTGAGTCGATCTTATGCTTAGTAAATTAGTTCGTCCTTTGGTCGAAACACAAATTCGTCTTTTAGCCAATTCAAAAACAACAAAAAAAACTTTAGCTCAAACTGTTGTATCTTGGCTTGGCTACCTTGGCGTAAGAACAGAAATAACCCAATTAATTCCTAACTCAGATCGTATTAGCGTTTCTTTAACTGTAGGTAAACCAGAATCTTGCGCTCAAAAAGATTGGCAAAAGATCCTAGAAAATTTGTCAAATTCTCCCTCCGAGTTTTCAACTACACAGTCCGAAGAAGTAGAAATGACCAAGCTAGTTCAACTATCTAAACTTTTAGCTTACGTTATTCAAATTGGTACACCTAATGCAGAAGTTGATACAGCCATTATTGAAAATCAACTTAGTCTCCTAAATCTAGACACAGTAACCCTTAAGGCGATTCAGTCGGCATTAAAAGTACCTCAATTGATCGACTCTATAGACAAGATCGATCCAGATATAGCAGCTAGAGCATTTCCTCTAGTAGTCAAAATTGCTTGGATGGATAATCAAATCACAAAGCCAGAAAGTCAAGCACTTAAAGCCCTATTAGCCTTAATATCTCCAGAAACGAAGACTTAAAGTCTCCAAGATGCCTAACCAATTACCTGACCTAATTATTTTAAGTATTCAAGATCCCAAACAGATAGCTACGGAATACAATCATGTCTTAAATTAGT